>JAUVFC010000068.1 GCA_030594505.1 Desulfobacterales bacterium | reverse complement strand
TGACATTTTTTCGTCAGGCAAGGAAGGTGAAAATTTTAACCGGAGGAATACATTATGTATTTTGAGGATTAAAATTTGAAGCCTGACGCCGCATCACGGGAAAATGGCAGTTTTGCAAAGGTCTCGAATTGGGTATGTCCATGGGCAGTTGTGTCGTCGGACATTAGCAGGCTGCGGCAGAGGCTTTGTCTTCTTCATATGGCCAGGTGCTGGTCTGCCAGCATTGGGTCTGTGTAATAATTTTTTCCAGCAACGCATGGTTTAGTGTGTGACCGGATTTGTTGGCAATCACATGGCCGATAATAGGCATACCGAGCAGAGAAAGATCCCCAAGAAAATCCAGGATCTTGTGACGCACGAATTCATCGCTGTAGCGAAGTCCATCCTTATTTAATATATTATTGCTTTGATCGATCACTATTGCATTATCAAGAGAACCGCCCAGGGCGAATCCGTTTTTTTTCAAGTAATCTACTTCCTGCAAAAATCCGAAGGTCCTGGCACGGCTGATTTCTTTTTCAAACATCTCATTTTCCACGGATATGGTAAGTGTCTGTTCCTTTAACATCGGATGTGGAAAATCTATAGTATAAGTGATCTCGAAGGAATCAGAGGGAAAGATTCCCACTGATTTACCGTTTTCTGCAATCTCGATAGGTTCTTTGATTACGAAAAAATATCTTTTGCTCTCTTGTGTCCTGACCCCCACACTTTTAAAGAGACGTGTGAATGGGTCGGCGCTACCGTCCATGATCGGGATTTCAAACGAGTCGACCTCCACAAGGGCATTATCAATTTCCATACCTGTAAATACCGCCATCAAATGTTCGATTGTGGATATAATGACCCCTTCACTACCGATTGTGGTAGCCAGGCTGGTATCGATAACCTGTCGAAAATGGGCATCTATGACCGGACGGTGAGGAATATCAACACGAACAAACCTAATTCCATGGTTGATCGGCGCCGGATGAATAGCAAGACCTACCTTTTTACCTGAATGAAGCCCGATTCCACTGCAGTGAACTGAATTTTTCAATGTATGTTGCATTGTATGCATAATATATTCTCAATCCTTTTTAGTACTTGCATTGCAAAATGTTGTATCGTAAAAAACTAAACACCGGACAAAGAGATTAATGATTTGTCCAAGCAAAATATATACCAAAAAACTACCACCTTGGCGAAAAATTTTTTCTTGCCGACAACTTATTATATCGGTTCTGTCTCAGCAAAAATAAAGCCGTTTTGCGTAGTCTTGATGGTTTCGTAAAAAGTCGCCAAATACCCTTTGTCGTCATTCCCGCGCAGGCGGGAATCCAGTCCGCCGCGGCGGATCAGATGGTTCTGGATTCCCGCCTGCGCGGGAATGACGGAAAGTTGGACTTTTTGCGAGATCATCAGTTTTAATTATCAATATTATATACGAGAATATTAATTTTTAATACACCATATGTATCTTTAGTGCAACTGTCTTTAAAAACAGCTTGAAAAGCATCAAAAAGATATTTATATATAATAATTATCATTTGGAGTATTGGAGTGCTGGAGTGTTGGACATTCTTTTTTCCCATTACTCCAAGCCCCCTATGCCGGAAGAACACAGTTTTGTTCAATACTTACTCACCGCTTAAGCAGCCTCGATCATTGATTTTGAACAAGAGTGGGTTATCATATTTTTTGAACTGAAAAATATTTGATTTGGGCCCGCGCCCATTGAAATGCTGAAAAATATTATTTCCATAGTTTTTTTAATTCTATCCCATGCCTTTTTTGTAGCCGGTGAAATTGCCCTCACATCGATAAGCAAGCCACAAGTCTTGCTTCTGGCCAGCAAGGGCGATAAACGTGCCCGTTCGGTCAAGCGACTCCTCGAAGATCCCGAGAAATTCTATTCAGTAATTCAGGTTGGAATTACAATGGCCTCTCTTGGTCTTGGCGCAGTCGGCACCATCACGGTCTCCAGGTTTCTTTTCCCTATAATTGAAACCTTGCCGGTTTCGTGGTTGAAACCGTTTGCTTATCCTGCTTCCGTTACGATCTCTTTTATCATGATATCTTACCTGAGTATCGTCATTGGAGAGTTGGCGCCCAAGGCATACGCATTCAAAAATTCAGAGAAGATAGCCCTTTTTGTCGCACGGCCGATCGAATGTCTCTATCGGTCAATATCAGTTTGTATTACCATCCTCAATCGTTCCTCGGAGATTCTTTTGCAACTATTTGGGGTCAAAGACACGAAATTCACAAGCCGTTTTGCACGGACAGAGGATCAAATTCGTGGAATTATTGAGGAAGGATATCAAGAAGGGATCCTGGGGAAAGATGAAACCCGGATGATTCACAAGATCTTCGAATTTACCGACAAGACCGTTGCGGCAGATATGACCCCCCGCCCTGATATTGTTGCAGTGCCGAGAGACATTACGCACGATGAACTCCTTAAGATTTTTAGATCCTCAAAGCACTCTCGCATTCCGGTATATGATGAAACCATTGACAACATTATAGGGGTTGTTTTTGTCAAAGATCTATTTGATCTGAACAATTCCCAACCAAAAACCTTACATGAGACCGGGTGGTTGATACGAGAAACATATGCTGTTCCGGATACCAAGCTGCAGGGAAAACTTTTACGAGAGTTTATGATGAAGCGGATTCAAATGGCCGTTGTGCTGGATGAATTTGGTGGAACAGCCGGCTTGATTACTATGGAGGACCTCCTGGAAAGTATTGTAGGAGAAATCGAAGACGAATATGATATCCCCAGACCTCATATCAGCGAAATATCGGAACACACATATGTTGTGGACCCGGGTATTGCTATCGAAGACTTTAATGATCTGATGAATGCACACATTGTTGTTTCTCCTCAATATGTGACTGTGGGGGGATTTGTCCTTACACAATTAGGACGCAGACCGGAAAACGGCGACCACGTGGTCTTTGATGACGGCTATTTTGAGGTGAAAGAGATGACCGGGAACCGAATCACTTCGGTTATATTCCAAAAAATACCTGACCATGAAATGGAACAGGAACAGGCCCAATAAAATTTCTCATCTCACGGCTGCGGTTCCAGGAGTGTTTGCGGGAGAGCATGACAGGGAGGTCAAGTCTTTGCGGATTATTGCCGGAAGCCGGAAGGGGCATAAACTGCACGCTATAAAAGGGCTCGTCATACGGCCTACCACCGACCGTATTCGTGAGTCGATCTTTAACATCCTCGGAAGCGTGGTTGTCGATGCCGTGGTTCTTGATCTTTATGCAGGGGCCGGCGGAATGGGAATAGAGGCACTTAGCCGAGGAGCTGCCTTTGCTTTGTTTGTAGAAAAAAAACCCTATTCTTTGCAAACGATTGCACGAAACCTCGATCATCTTAAGTTGACAAACCAGAGTAGAGTTGTTAAGCGAGATATTCTAAAAGGATTGGGCTGGCTGGAAACCTTGAGTTATCGTTTTAATATCGTCTTTATGGATCCTCCGTATGAGAAAAACTATGTTGCCAGAACCCTTTCATTCCTTTCCCAGGCCGGGATTCTTTCCTCTGAACCCCGGATCATAGTTGAACATAGCGTAAGAGAGGTTGTTCCTGAATCTGCAGGCGACCTGGCCTTGTATGATCAACGAACGTATGGAAAGATTATGGTTTCCTTTTACGAAATTATTATACACTGAGGAAAAAAAACGGAAAAGAAAAGAGAAAAAGTATGTGTAAAGTAGCTATCTATCCGGGCGCCTTTGATCCGGTGACCAACGGGCATATTGATATTATTCAAAGGGCGCTCGGCATATTTGATAAACTTATTGTCGCCATTGCTATAAACCCCGGTAAAGAACCGCTTTTTACCTTAGAGGAAAGGCTTATGATGCTGAGGGAAACCCTGAAAGATATCCCGAACGTCGAGGTAGACGACTTTGACGGCCTTTTGGTCGATTATGCCGCAAAGCGTGACGCCTGTGCCATTCTACGGGGGCTTCGAGCCGTGTCCGATTTCGAGTATGAATTCCAACTGGCCTTGATGAACCGAAGACTTAACCGTGATATTCAGACCTTTTTTCTCATGACCGGACTGCGCTGGATATTCACCAGTTCCTCCATTATCAAAGAAGCCGCACAGTTTGGCGGCAATGTTGAGGGGATGGTGCCTGAGATAGTCAGGCAACAATTAAAGGAGAAATTTGCGGAAAAAACATAGAAATCCTGTCCCCACTGTGGATATCATTATCGAGTTAGAGGATGGCGGGACAGTGATGATCCGGCGAAAAAATCCGCCGGGGGGGTGGGCGTTGCGAGGGGGATTTGTTGATTATGGAGAATCTCTTGAGGCCGCGGCAGTTCGGGAAGCAAGAGAAGAAACATCTTTGGATATAAGACTGATCGAACAATTTCATACCTATTCCGACCCATCCCGTGACCCGCGTCACCACACTATCACAACCGTCTATATCGCTTCGGCAACCGGCATTCCAAAAGCTGCTGATGATGCCGGAGAGGTGGGAGTTTTTAAGGAGACCGATCTTCCTGAACCCGTAGCCTTTGATCACGCGAGGATATTGAGGGATTATTTTAGGTATAAAAAGTCGTGTTGCGAGTTACGTGTTACGTGTTGCGAGTTAAAAAGGAAGGTAGTAAGAGAAAATAAAACCCGTAACTCGTAACGCGTAACTCGCAACTAATTGGTCGCATCTTCGATAATTTTAGAAAATAGATATCTGCGAAAATCTGTGTCCCAATTTAAAATGGACTTATGGCGTTTAAACATATACTGCAAGGTTATAGAGTTCAAAAGTTTTACAAAGGCCGCAGAGCTTTCTTCCCTGTCTCAACCTACAGTAAGCGGTCACATCAAATATCTGGAAGACTATTTTGGATGTAAACTCATAGATAGGCTTGGACGCGAGGCGGTTCCCACCAAAGCCGGCGAGATTCTCTATACCCATGCCTTGCGATTGATTGCCCTTAAAGAAGAAGCAGAAGCAGCGTTGGCCCGGTTTCAGGGAAGTATGAAAGGCCATCTCATGACCGGAGGAAGTACCATACCGGGCAGCTACATTCTGCCGTCTTTGATGGGAAGGTTCAGAAAAGAGTACCCGGAGGTAAAAATAACCTTAGTGCTGGGGGATACGGAAAAGATAACAAAGGAAGTCCTGGAAGGGCGTGTAGAAGTCGGCATAGTGGGGGCAAAAACCCGGGAAAAACAGATTTCGTACGTGCAATTTATGGAAGACGAATTGGTCCTTGTTTTGCCCGCTTCCCACAGATGGGCGAAAAAACCGAGCATTGCGGTAGCAGAACTTGCCAAAGAGCCCTTCATCATGCGGGAACGTGGTTCCGGAACACGCAAGTCTATTGAAGGGGTATTGAAAAAGGGAGGGCAATCTTTTGGCGCGCTTAATGTTGTAGCCGAAATGGGAAGCACGGAATCGGTTTGTCAGGGAATAAAGGCCGGTGTGGGAGTATCAATACTGTCAAAAAAGGCCGTATCTGAAGATATAGTCAACGGGACACTAAAAGGAATTTCTATTGAAGGTCTGGTCTTGAAAAGAAATTTCTATTTGATCACACACAAGGGGAGAACAAAGTCTCCCCTGTGTGAAGTTTTTATACAATTTGTCAAAAAACAGACTAACAACTACATGAGCTGCCACACGAGCTGCTGTTCCCTGACAACGTCGAGGTAATGGAAAATCCTCTCTGGAATCCTGTGTCGACAAAATCGATTTTGATCGGCCTTGCTTTTGCCATCAGATCGTTGTCGATCAGGTAAGTAATTTCATCGATAGTAAAAAGCTGATCAGTTTCCTTTGGTTCATCCAGAGCCAATGCCAGAGATGGACCAGCTCAGCCGCCTTGAGATAAAAATATCCTTACCGAAGAATCAGTCCCTGATTCCTTAAAATGGTTTTTTATGACTTCTTGTGCCGGTTCAGTTACTTGAAACATGTTTAATTCTCCTTTTTTCTAAAATTACGCTGATAATTATAGAATACAACTTTTCACAAAAAAAGGCGTTTGTCAATAAAGATGACAATAAGGTTGACGGCGCAACTTAGGAGGCTGTCCGGAAACAGTAGATTTTGTCCTAAGATTAAGTTCAATTTGACTTTATAAGTTCTATTCGGTTAAGTAGATAAATAACTTAATACAGTTAGAGCTTCCGGGCATATCGGCTTAACTATGTCTATTAATGTAACAATTGTCGGATCCGGCACATGCGTTCCCTCTTTAAAGAGAAGCAGTTGTTCCGTGCTCATGGAGGTTGGGGGAGAAAAGCTCCTGTTTGATACGGGAGCGGGGACCCTGAGGCGTCTTCTTGAACTCGGAGTCGATTTTTCAGCGATACCGTATATCTTTTACAGCCATCTTCATCCGGATCACACCGGTGAGTTCTGCTCCTTTCTCTTTGCCATGAAATATCCTGAAACCTATCGCAGGAAAAAACCTTTTAAAATTGTCGCCGCAAAGGGTTTTTCTGACTTCTATGAAAGACTAAAAAATGTATATGGAGACTGGATCGAGCTGGAGCCTCAACTGGTGGAACTGATTGAGCTGAAGAACAACAAAGCCGACCATCGAGATTTTGGGGCCTTTCATGTAGACACGCTCCCCATGGACCATACGGAAGAGAGTATCGCATATAGAGTCACCTCAAAAAACGGCAAATCCGTGGTCTATTCGGGGGATACCGATTTCTGCCGGAATCTTATCAGATTATCTAAGGACGCGGATCTTCTCATCTGTGAATCAGCTCTCCCTGATCAGATCAAGGTCCCGGGGCATCTGACCCCTTCTCTTGCAGGTCAAATAGCCGAAGAAGCAGGGGCAAAGATGCTCCTGCTTACCCATTTTTATCCGGAATGTGCGCCGGTCGATATTGCCGAGCAGTGTAGAAAGAGCTATAGCGGCAAATTGCTGCTTGCCGAAGATTCTATGCGGGTCTCTGTTTAACGCACTAAACCTTAAAAGTTCCAGCTAAGCTGAATTATAGTTGTATCTATCGCCTCATTGCTTTCAGACTTGTCAGCCTCCCGGAGTATGCTGCTAAGGGTCATGTTCCAGGGAACATAAAGAATATCCAATCCATAGGAGATTGTTGCGAAAGAAGAGATACTTGTTGACGTGGATCCGCCACCTGAAGAAGTTGAGCTGCTGCCTGCCGAAGACTGGACCATTGCAAAGGGAGAAACTTTAAAGTCGCCCATTGTGGCGCTGAACTGGGCCCCTCCCTGCATACCATACAAAAGGGTAGTTGTTGTGAACGTATCTGAATACGTAGTGCCCGAAATAGTGTATTCATACTCCAATGAACTAATACCAAGTGATAACGTTGGCCCCGCAAAGAAGATAAGGCTGGCGGACGGGGTCCTTATTGCCTGGTATTCACCATTAAGGCTGAATGGGAAGTTGACCATGAACATATCGCTTTCAACGCCACTAAAGTCCATTGATCCACCTAACATAAAAACGCCGACAGAAAAATCTATGGCCGTAGTATCGCTGCCGGCCTTTCTGAAAATAGCGTTTACCCCCACGCCATTAAGGTCTATACCTTCCCCGCTCATTCCAACATAAGTTGTTGAAAACTTATTATCAACCTGGCCTGCTTCAAACTCAGGAGATGCGATGGGAGGCGGAGACACCTGGAAATTTGACTGCTGAGCATAAACCGAATTGATGGCTGTAAGACCGATGATAAGAGATAGAGCAAGAACTCTGACGATTACCCTTTTCATTTTAGTCCCCATTCAATTTAATAATACAGAAATCTTCTTTTTTTAATCAGGCAGGATTGATGGTTTTGTAAAAAGTCCAACTTTCCGTCATTCCCGCGCAGGCGGGAATGACGACAAAGGGTCTTTGGCGACTTTTTACGAAACTATCAGGATTCACTATGAAAGAAATATAAAATCATGTAAAAATTGATAAATTTTGCCAAAAAAAGCTTCGCGGCAGATAATTTAAAAATTATCACTAAATCATACGGGTTGTCAACCGTCCAAAAACGGCCCGAAAAAGCTTGACACAAGTTTCGGTATTTGTTAGTCAAAAAATTAAAATTATAATATGGGGTACCAAGATGCGTCTTAGTGAGTCGACAGTACTGCTTTATTATTTTTATAGATTTTGTCTGTCGGCGTTTAAGCATTAGACATGAATGAGACCCTTGCAAAACTGCCATTTTTGCGTGATGCGGCGTCAGGCTTCAAATTTTGCACGGAGTGAAGCGTCAGCGCTATCCTCAAACCCCCGCCGGGGCGGGGTTCCTCCGGTTAAATTTTTTGCCTTCCCCCG
>JAUVFC010000005.1 GCA_030594505.1 Desulfobacterales bacterium | reverse complement strand
GTCCGCGGAGCAGAAGATCTGGCAAAGAAACTCAAAGCGCTTCCAAAAAAATCCAAAAAGAAGAAATCCGCCACATCGGATGACATTTATTTTAACGCTCTGGAGGAGGACTTGACACGACACCTCGGCACAAAAGTCTCTATCAACCATAGCGGAAAACGCGGCACCCTCGAGATTAAATATCACAACAATGAAGATCTGGAGCGGCTGATCGCAAAGCTGAAACAGTAATCAAGAAACTAAGAATAGTTTTTCACCTCCAAAGGGGCGGATTAAAGAAGGAAATAATTACTACTTGAAGTAAATAAATCGGTATGTTTTTTTACCACGAAGAGCACGAAGAATGCGAAGGAATTATAAAACCATTCGTTAAAATCTGTTCTTTATATATTTGACGTTGAAATTCATCAACAACCAATTGATATTGATATAGTTGAATGGTGTGCCTGTTCTAGCCTTCGTGCTTCTTCGTGTCCTTCGTGGTTTAGTTCCTGTTTATAATTCTTCATGTTTTCTAGTTACCTTTTTTAAAACGCACTCCACCAAAGTTGCGAAGAACTGCAAAGAAGAAAAAGCACTAAATAGGTTTGAGAAAAAAGAATGGCATTTACCTGGTTTAAGAAAAAGAAGACAGAGACAACAGAGCAAGAGCTAAAGTCCGCGATGCCCGAAGCGCTGGTTAAGCCGTCCGAGAAAACCGTTGCGGCTTCTGAACCGGAATCTCCCGAAAACAAACAAGGTTTTTTTAAACGGTTAAAAGACCGGCTCTCCACGACACGAAAGACATTTGTAAGCCGGATGGATCGGCTCTTTTTCGGCAAAAAAGAGATTGACGACGAATTGCTGGAAGAACTGGAAGAGATCCTTATCACATCCGACATAGGTGTCCGGACTACCATGGAGTTAATTGAAAATGTGCAGGAGAAGATAGCACGAAAGCTTCTCAACAACCCTGAACAACTTAAAGAGTTCCTTGCGGGAGAGATTCTGAGGTTCCTTCAGTCCCCGCCGCCACCTCCCAGGATGGCTGATCAAAAACCGTATGTCATTATGGTCGTGGGAGTCAACGGAGTCGGCAAAACCACCACTATCGGGAAAATTGCAGCCAGGTATAAAAAAGAAGGCAAAGACGTCCTGCTCATCGCAGGCGACACCTTCCGCGCCGCCGCTATTGAACAGCTCGAAATATGGGGAGAACGGGTGGGAGCGGATGTAATCCGGCAAAAGCCAGGCTCAGACCCATCTGCTGTGGTCTTTGACGGAATCCAGGCTGCTCAGGCAAGAAATACTGATGTAGTGATCATCGATACCGCCGGAAGATTGCACACCAAGGTAAACCTGATGAAAGAATTACAAAAGGTACATAGAGTGAGCAGCCGGAAATGCTCTGGCGCCCCCCATGAAGTCCTGCTGGTGCTCGATGCCACCACCGGGCAAAACGCCATCTCACAGGCGCGGGTATTTCACGAAGCGATTAACATCACAGGGATTGTCTTGACAAAACTCGACGGCACTGCCAAGGGAGGGATCGCGGCAGGAATCTGTAACGAGCTAAAGATACCTCTGCAGTATATCGGAATCGGGGAACAGATAGAAGACCTTCAGGATTTTGACGCAAGAGAGTTTGTTGACGCACTATTTACACTTTAAAGAAGATTAAGAAAGTATTCGGTATATTTTTCAATCGCTTGCACGACAAACGAACATCTGTTCGGTTCCATTTCGCGTCAATAAAAGTGACATTAACCTCTCCCGGCCGCAAGGGATTATTCTCTTTTACCTTAGCCCTGTAAGCAAAGAAATCCGCTTTGGAAGAATCAGCTAGAAAATCAAGGAAGTCTTGACCGATCACGTCGGCGTCGGTTGTCACCTCACAGATTCTCAAAAAACTCCGGTTTGCAGCAAGGATAGTCCCATCGCCGCAGACAACAGCCGGTTCATCAAATGCCGTCACGATCGCAAAGTAATTGGCAAACTTTTCTAAAAAATAGTTGCACTTAGAGCACTCAACCATGCATTTAATTTTTTCCTGATAATCATCAATTCTCATAATATAACAATTACGTATGCTTGCCTGCTTGATGAGACAGGCATCACATTGGTGGGGGGATGAACTCTTTTCTCTCGAGTAATATTCCCAGCAGCAGATTTCAGGACGGTCGCGATCTTTGTCTCCTGCTTTTAGTTCCTCGGGTATAGGGAAATTATATTCTTTGAAAAATCGTAAAACTTCTTCTATCGGAATTTTATAGTTTCTCCCTAATGAAGTCCCTTTGATCTTCCCTTCTTTCACCCATTTGGATGCGGTGAATCGGCTAATCTGGCAAATTTTTGCAAATTCCGTAGTTGAAAAGAGCTTTTCCATTGCCTCTTGCCCCCTTTTGGATAGAAAAAGTTCTGAAGAACAAAGCTTAATCAATCCGCAGATTACGCAGGTGACACAGACAAAAAATCTGCGGATATAATTGATGGTTTCGTAAAAAGTTTTTTGTGAACGCCCAAAATGCTCAGGAAGTGAACAAAATGGACTTTTTACGAGATCATCATAATTCTCTCTGCAATAAAAAAATCAATGCCCGCCGGCGCTTCCATATGTGCGAACAATCAGGTTTATTAGTTTGTCAGCGTCTTCTCTAAGGGTATTCAAAAACAGGACAAAATACAAGGGGCCATCTCTTGTTTCTATGTATCCGGCCCTTGTCTTGACCCCATGCAGGGTGCCTGTTTTGTAATAGATATCACCCTTGTTAGTCAGAACTCTTCGATGTGGTTCGAATTTTTTGAGGATTATAAGCATATCTCGAGCCGAAAGTCTGTTTTGTCTCGAAATCCCGGAACCCTCCACAAATCGGATACCGGATAAACCGAGAATCTTTTGCGCGTAATCCAAAACTGCTCGAGTTCCCTTGCCCAGGGTGCCTGGTGGTCCATAGGCCTTTGCGCCGAGGGCGACTATAACCTGATTTGCGATAAAATTGTTGGAAAATTGGAATAACCTTTCTGCTATATCCCTTAGCGTAAACTGTGAAGTATAGGTGTATAAAAGTTTATCCTCGGGGAGGACAGTTCCAAGTTGAACAGCGCCTGCACACGTAACCCCGTTTTCTCTGAGAAAGTATGAGGTAAGATGACCTGCATAAAGTGTTGCTTCGTATGCGTTTTTAAACGGGGAAATTCTATCATCGTTAGTCATTTTTTCTATTTTTTCAACGGCATAGGGGACCATAGGCGTCTGGGGCTCCGCGGAAACGATCCGGCCTCTGTTATTTCGCTTGAAAAAGACTGAATTAAAATTTGCGGAAAGTGCGCTCAGCGGGGCATCATACGGATTGGTCGAATACACGACCCCCGGGACTGCAATCTTGTTAGAAAAATAAGAATTGTCTACTATGAGCCTGTTATACCGTGTGATCTTCTTAGCTAACAGCGATGCGATTTCCTGTAGAACCTCGGAAGTCAAGAGTGGATCGCCATATCCTTTCACCTTCAAGGCGCCCTTGTCGTCAGTATAGAACTCCGTAGTGAATCTGTAGTCTTCCCCGAGAAAATGAAATGCAGCAAGTACGGTGAGGATTTTTAACGTTGACGCAGGTATCTGTTTGACGACATCATTTTTCGCAAGGAGTATACGACCGGTATGATCTGCCACCAGAATAGAGTCATTCTCTTTGACAAGATCCAAAATCGGTTGTGCTGTTGTACCGGATGACAGGGATGGCAAAAAGACAAAACAGATAAGTATGATAAAAGAACTTAGCGCTTTTCGGGCGGACCAGATGCTGTTCTCTGTTTTCTGTTCTCTGGTTGCTCGTTGCCGGTTTTTGTTCTCCATCCCCTATCCTCTAACCTCTGACCTCTGCCCTCTGACTTCTGCCCTCTGACCTCCATCCCCTCCCACATACACCCTCTTGTTACTCTTACCAATACTGCAATAGACCTCGTAGCTGATAGTTCCAATCTGTTCTGCGATCTCTTCGGCAGTGATTCGGTCTTTTCCCTGTTTCCCCAAAAGGATCACCTCATCTCCAGAGGAGACACAATCTATATCGGTTACATCGACCATGGTCAAATTCATACAAACCGTTCCAACTATTGGTGCGCGTTTTCCACGAATCAGGACCGTCCCTTTGTTGGAAAGGAGGCGACTGTATCCGTCATCATATCCAACGGGGACGGTGGCAATTACGCGTTGAGATTCCGCTATATAGGTTCGTCCGTAACTAATGGAAGTCCCGGGAGAGACTGTTTTTACCTGAACAACCTGAGATCTAAAGCTCATAACAGGTTCTAACTCTCCTCTATGCGGACACATGCGGGAGGGAGGAGAGCCGTACAGCATAATCCCCGGTCTAACAATATGACCTTCAAACCCTGTTTGATTCAAGATCGCACCGCTGTTTGCAATATGGATTAAAGGGTTTTTTATGCCAAGATCATGAGCCGTTGCGACCACCCTTTGAAATCGCTCCATCTGCACATCGGTAAAATGATGCCCGGGCTCATCAGCAACAGAAAAATGAGAAAATATACCGGCAGGCGTAACCCCTTTCATATGAAGGAGCCTCTTTATAAAATCCGGCGCTTCCTCCCATGGGACACCGATCCGGCCCATACCGGTGTCTACCTTAATGTGAATCGGGACAACCTTGCCGTGCCGCAAAGCATAGTCGGACACCTGTTCTGTTATACTTAGATCAAATACTCCCGGCGTAAGGTCGTATTCTACCACTGCGGGAATTTCGTCCGCTCCGATCCCCTTGAAAACAAGGGTAGGCGTGCGAATACCGGCATCTCTCAGGCGCACCCCTTCCTCGGCTTCAAATACCCCGAAATAGTCCGCTCCCATTGATTCCAAACCCCTTGCGACAGGGAGCATACCATGCCCGTACGCATCGGACTTAATGACACACAGGATGCGAACTGAAGGCTCTGCCAATTCCTTAATCTTTTTAAAATTATGCCGAAGCGCTGAAAGATCTATGGTAACAACGTTCGATGTCATAAGTCACAAACGGAGGCCCCTCCCAAATTTTTCAAAAGAATGTTACATATTGATTTATAAATCAAGTGGTTTTTGGCGCCGTTCTATTCTGCGGGATATCTTGGTTGGAATCAGGGAAGAAGTTTTCCGACTCATTTGCTCAAAGTCCCTTGAGGGCTTGGAGCAACAGTGAGACCATAATTATAAGGAATATGCGCTTATTCAAATTCGTCTAATAACTCGGATAAATCAAATGGTTTTTTTATATATTTTATATCTTCATACCCGAATTCTTTAAGAGCATAACCACTTATTATTATAACTTTTTTGTCCCCGTAAAATTTTTTCAAGAATTTCAGCCAGATGTCGTCATCAAGAGGTCCCACTCTATAATCTGTTATTATCACATCTACATCATCATTGGCTATTAAACGTTCTATAGCGCTTATTGTGTCTGCTGAAGGAATAACCGTATGTCCCTGTTTTTCCAGAGCCTTTTTCAAAAATAGTCTTAATTCATCATTATCATCAATGATTAAAATTTTTTTCTTCACCACAGCTCCCTTCACTGCCCTGCTTTGAAACCATAACTAAGAATTAACCAACAAATAGAAACCCCTATCTTGTTAAATTAATAATATGATTTTTATATAGTTTGATCAAGAAGAAAAAGGCGCTGGTTTCACACTTGACTTGGTTTTGAAAAAACATTACAAAATAAAATTTTATTTGAGAAACACAAAATAATCTCGTAAAATTTTTTTACGAGATTATTTTGTTGAAAAGAGGGATAATATAACAGCATGGAAGATATAAAAGAAAAACTCCAAGGGCTTATCCTCCAGGCACTAAAAATTGGGGTTGAAAAGGGAGAGTTGCGCCGAGTCCCTGTTCCGCCGGTGGAGTTGGAGGCGCCGAAGTTGCCCGCGCACGGTGACTTTGCCACAAATGTCGCCATGGCAATGGCGGGATTGCAAAAACGTCCTCCACGGGAGGTTGCGCAAACTATTCTGAACGCGATCAATGACACCGACCATCTCCTTGCCCGAACAGAGATTGCAGGGCCGGGATTTATCAACTTTTTTATTAGCAATGAATACTGGCACAGGGTTCTCAGGCAGATCCACGAGTCAGATTATGCTTATGGGCGTTCCGATATCGGAAAAGGCCGGAAGATACAGATAGAGTTCGTGAGCGCCAATCCCACAGGGCCCTTGCACGTTGGGCATGGCAGAGGGGCCATAGTGGGAGACGCTCTGTGCAGCATTTTAAGGGCTTCGGGGTATGAGGTTGAAAAAGAGTATTATATAAACGACTCGGGTCGTCAGATACACACGTTGGGACTGTCGGTATTTCTCAGATATCAGGAGTTTCACGGCGCAAGCATTGACTTTCCAGCAGATTGTTATCAGGGAGATTATATACGGGAAACAGCACAGGCAGTCGCTGAAAAGGAAGGCCGGCATTTGCTGGAAATCTCCGAGGATGAGGCTGTGGCTTTCTGCGCGAAATTTGCCGCCTCAAATATATTAAATGGAATAAAACAAGATTTAATCGACTTTGGCGTCACATTTGATAACTGGTTCAGCGAACAGAGTCTCTTTGACACCGGCGCCGTGGATAAAGCCCTCCAAAGCTTCAAAGATCAGGGGACAATTTATGAAAAAGACGGGGCGCTCTGGTTCCGCACCACTGACTTCGGGGATGAAAAAGACAGGGTGGTTGTCAGGACCAACGGGATTACCACCTACTTTGCCTCGGATATCGCCTATCATCGGGACAAATTAAGACGAAAGTTTGACCGGATTATCGATATCTGGGGCGCTGACCACCACGGGTATATCCCCAGGATAAGTGCGTGCGTTGAAGCAATGGAGTATGAAAAGGAGAAATTGAAAATCATCCTGATCCAGTTGGTCAATCTCCTTCGTGGCGGCAATCCGGTTGCGATGTCCACGAGGGCCGGGGAATTCGTTACGTTGCGTGCCGTTATAGATGAGGTCGGCAGGGATGCGGCTCGCTTTATTTTTTTGACCCGGAGGTACGACAGTCCACTTGATTTTGATCTGGAGCTGGCAAAACGCCAGTCAAATGACAATCCGGTGTACTATGTGCAATACGTCCACGCCAGGATATCGAGCATACTGAGAAAGGCCCATGCCGATGGTATAAAACCGCCGTCCTCCGGTGACTCCGTCGATCTTACGCAATTGAAAGAACCGGAAGAGCTTGCGCTGATAAAGTGTATGGCACATTATCCCGCTGTTGCGGCAGAAAGCGCAAAGCTTATGGAACCACACAGGATCCCGTTTTACCTGACGGAACTGGCAGCTACATTTCACAGCTATTATAATAAACACAGGGTGCTTACAGATGAACGGACGCTAACCGCGGCCCGTCTCTATATGGTCTCAGCGGTTCGTATCATTGTCCGCAACGGTCTGCAACTGATGGGGGTGGCGGCGCCGGAAACTATGTAGTGTCCATTCAGAAACGGCAGATTTTGCCCCGATACTGCGTTCTCCGCAGGTTTCTATCCTCGACGTAGCGTGGCTACGCCTCCGGTATAAACCTTTGTGCGGCCTTGTCTTGGGACAAAATCTACCATTTCTGAATGGACACTATGTGAAAATTTTTCGTGTCCGATAAACCTGATGTTACCGACACGGACACGAAAAAATAAGTTTACAACAAATCTTCTCGGGTTTATCAAGGTTGCTATGACGACAAAAAAAACAGATAAAAAACCAGCTGACAAGAGTCCTAAAAAGGCCGATATCGTATTGGCCCGAAAAAGGTTTTTTTTGTGGATATGCGGTGTAGTCGCGATAGCTGTATGGATGTTTTTCCTGGGTGTAATGGTTGGCCGGGGGACTTCACCCGTCAGGTTTGATGTAGAAAAATTACAAAAAGAGTTAATATCCCTTCAAGGGGAACTTTTTCAAAAAGAAAAAAAGCAGGCCGAGAAAGAAGCAAAAGAGTTCTTAAAAAAACCGGTATTGGATTTTTATGAGACCCTTACAGAGAAAAAGGAACAAGCGCGGTTAAAGAATAGCGTACCGGCTCCTGTCCGGATAAAGAAACAAAAGACCACATCGATTGCCGAAGGGAAAACAGTTGTCACAAAAAAAGGAGGGACCTTAACGCTTCAGGTCGCTTCTCTGAAGAATTCCAGACAGGCTGAAAAACTTGTTCATCGTCTACAGAAAAAGGGGTACGATGCGTATGGGTATACACTGCAGATCCCTGAAAGGGGAATGTGGCATAGGGTGTGTGTAGGACATTTTAACTCTTTTGCCGATGCCCAAAAAATGTTGAACCGATTGCGTCAGGAAGAAAAATTCGACCCTATAGTGTTAAAGACTCCCGGAGGAAAAGGAAAGAAAGGAAAAGGCTAAAACCTATGAGGATTACAAAAGAGGAGATAGCTCATGTGGCAAAATTGGCCAGGCTTCAAATGGACGAGGAGTCGGTTGAACTCTTCACCAAACAAGTAGGGGATATCCTGGCCTATATTGAGAAATTGAACCGCTTAAATACTGAGGGTATTCCTCCTGCATCACATGCTATTTCGATCACCAATGCATTTCGCGAAGATGAGATGCGCCCCTCCATATCTGCTGAAGCGGCACTTTCCAACGCGCCGCAAACGGAGGATGATATGTTTGTGGTCCCCAAAGTTTTATAGTCTGGAAGAGGCATTTTTTGACTCAATACGGCGTTCTCCGCGCGATTCCATCCTCGACGTAGCAGGGCTACGCCTGCGGTGTAATCCCTTGTGCGGCCTTGTCTTGAGCCAAAAACCACCTCTTCCAGGCTATAAAAAAATATAGATTTTTAGACAAAGGGTAATATCCATGGAATTATACAGATTGACCATTCATGACGCACATGAGCTTTTGAAGAAGAAAGAGATCAGCTCAAGAGAGCTTACTGAATCGGTATTGGATCGGATTGAGGCAGTAGAAGATCGTATCGGAGCTTATATAACCGTAACTAAGGACCAAGCGCTGGCCCATGCGGATGTGGCTGATGAGAGTATCAAAAACGGGGATTGTATGCCTCTTACAGGTATCCCCCTATCTATTAAAGACATTATCTGCACCAAGGGTATCCCGACCACATGTGCGTCAAAAATCCTCGAAGGTTTTGTGCCGACCTATGACGGTACAGTTGTTCAAAAATTGAAGGCGGCCCACGCTGTTATTGTTGGGAAGACCAATCTGGATGAATTTGGAATGGGATCTTCCACAGAGAATTCCGCCACCAAGAAAACCCGAAATCCATGGGATGTAGCGAGGATACCGGGGGGGTCGAGCGGCGGTTCCGCGGCCGCGGCGGCCGCGGACATGTGTATAGGATCACTTGGAACCGATACCGGCGGCTCGATCCGTCAGCCGGCTTCTCACTGTGGGGTTGTAGGATTGAAACCAACATATGGCAGGGTGTCTCGTTTTGGCCTGGTGGCTTTTGCATCCTCCCTCGATCAGATCGGCCCGATCGCAAAGGACGTCACAGACGCCGCCCTGTTGTTAAATGTAATCAGCGGTCATGATCCCAGCGATTCCACCTCGGTCCCCAGGGGGGTTCCTGACTATACAAAGGTCTTGGTATCCGGCCTGAAAGGGGTAACTGTCGGAATCCCCACGGGATATGATAAAGAAGGGATAGACCCTGATGTTGCGGACGCCATCCAAAAGGCGGTAAAGGTGATAGAAGGGCTGGGTGCAACCTGCCGGGAAGTAATCCTTCCTCATGCTGAATATTCTGTGGCCGTCTATTATCTCATTGCCCCGGCAGAGGCAAGCTCCAATCTGGCACGATACGACGGCGTAAAGTATGGCTTTAGGGACAAATCTTCGGAAGACCTCCTGCAAATGTACAGAAGCACACGTTCCACGGGACTTGGCACAGAAGTCCAGCGGCGTATTATACTTGGCACCTATGCGCTTTCCGCAGGTTACTATGATGCATATTACGGCAAGGCATCACAAGTGCGAACATTAATAATGGAAGATTATAAAAAGGCGTTTGAAGCATGTGATGTTCTCCTTACACCGGTTGCGCCGACGCCTGCCTTCAGGTTGGGCGAAAAAGAGGAGCCCCTCGCAATGTACCTCTCTGATATCTTTACTATCTCCGCCAACCTGGCCGGGATTCCGGGAATTTCGGTTCCATGCGGGTTCAGCCGGGAGGGACTCCCCGTGGGGCTTCAAATCCTGGCGAACCATTTTAATGAGGAAAAACTCTTAAAAGTAGCGTATAATTTTGAACAGGCGACAGATCATCATACACAACGCCCCAAGTTGTAAATAATCCATGGCCAGAGTAGGCGGCTTTGATTCACAAAAATGGGGCATTATTCTTGGAGTGATATGGACTCGGGCCCCCGGGATTTCCAGGACTCAATACATTTTTACCATGAAAGACCATGACTACAAATCAGGCGTGCACATAACCGTCACAGGGATCTTTGCCAACCTTTTCCTGTTCGGCATTAAATTGGCTGGCGGTGTGTGGGGACATAGTCATGCCCTTATAGCTGATGCCGTGCATAGTATCTCCGATTTTTTCACCGACCTGTTAGCGCTTATCGGACTGAAATATTTAAGGAAAACAAAAGACGAGGAACATCACTACGGACATGGGAAGGTTGAGACCCTATCGGCAATGTTTATTGGAATTTTTCTTATAGGGACAGGAGTCCTTATAGCCCGAAATGCCTTTTTAAATATATATCACCACAAAGGTCTCCCCCCCCAAAAGATAGCGATTGTTGTGGCAGTGATTTCCGTCGTGTTGAACGAGGTATTATTTCGATTTACAAGACGCATCGGTAAAAAAATCAAGAGTTCCGTATTGATCGGGAACGCGTGGCATCATCGATCAGACGCCTTCTCGTCCCTGGCTGTTCTAATCGGGGTCGGGGCAGCCTATGTATGTCCTGAGTGGCATATCCTTGATTCCTATGCCGCGCTTATTGTGTCATTTTTTATCCTCTGGGTCGGCGGCAAAATTGCGTGGGAAGGGTCAAGAGATATCATCGACTCGGCTCCGGCGGCACATATCCTTGACAGGATAGAAGCGACAGCAATGAGTGCCCCGGGGGTTATACGGGTTAGCCAGATGAGGGCCAGATACTCCGGGAACAAAATTATCGTTGATTTTAATATAGAGGTCGATCCCGAGATTACGGTAAAGTCCGGGCACAAGATTGCTACAGAAGTGGAAGATAGAATTTTTGCGGAACTGTCGGAAGTCATGGATGTTTTAGTTCATATGGAGCCGGCCGAAAAATAATAATTCGCATAGTTACAAACAGTAACCTTTGGAAAAGTCCCAAAAAACCTTGCATCAATATACCTCCTTTGTTAAATAATCTATTGAGGTTTCCTATTAAAACAGAATTGTAAAGGAGTGCCTTATGTGTAGTCGAAACAAAGCTTATCTATCAATGATTGCTTTAATATCTTTTCTGGCCTCCTTAGCCTTTTTACGGGATGGAAATCAAAACAATGCGTGGTGCGAATCGACCAAGTCCTATGTGGGCATGGATGTTTGCGGGGAATGCCATGAAGAGGAATATGAAAGCTTTATGCAATACGCGCACAAACGAAATTCCTATAAAAGCGTAAAAAAGATGCAAAGAGGCCTGACCGCAGAAGAGCTGAAGACCTGTTACGAATGTCATACAACCGGATACGGCAAGCCGGGTGGCTTTAAGTCAGAGTCGGAAACACCCGGTCTGAGTATAGCAGGATGCGAGGTCTGTCATGGGCCGGGCAGTCTTCACGCAGAAACGGAAAGCAAAGACGATATAAAATCAACCTTGACTCCCAAGGACTGTGAAGCCTGCCACTGTCCGGAAAGGATCGAAGCGTTTAATTACAAACCGCTAATCTATGGAGGAGCGCATTAACGACGCAACTCGTAACCCGTAACTCGCAACGAATTCTACTTATTCCATTACTCCAGTATTCCAATTGGGGCGAAGTCCCCAAGTTCTATCCTATCCTCTGCATTTCATTCTGATTATTTGACAAAAAGCCTTTGCGCGGCTATAAGTCATAAAAAAATAGGAAAATCTTTACTGGAGGAACCATAGGATGATGACTTCGTAAAAAGTCCATTTTGTTCACTTCATGAGCATTTTGGGCGCACTTTAGACGTTCAGCTAAAATGCTAAAACTCGGGCTAACGCCCTCAAACAGTTAGCATTTTTTAACGCCGAACATCTAAAGTGCTTTTTCCCCAAAATGCTCAAAGTCGTTCACAAAAGACTTTTTACGAAGTCATCATAGGATAGATTAGGATTTAACACATGGAACCAAAACAAAAATTTATCCCAAAGTGGATTGCGTGGGAAGTGACTGAAAAATGCAACCTGCAATGTATTCATTGCCGGGCTTCATCAGACCTTTCCGCTCCCACAGGGGATTTTACAACCCGGGAGGCATTCAAGCTCCTGGACGATATCGCATCTTATTGCAAGCCGGTATTGGTCCTTTCAGGGGGGGAACCGCTCCTGCGCTCGGATATCTTTGAAATCGCAAAACACGGCACAGAACTCGGACTCAAAATGGCCATGGCCACAAATGGAGTGCTGGTCACCGACAAGCGGGTCGCAAAGATGAAGGAATCAGGAATACGGATCTGTTCATTGAGCCTGGACGGTTCTACATCGGAGATACACGATAACTTCCGCCGGCAGAAGGGAGCGTTTAATGCGGTCATCAGGGCTGCGGAGTGCTTTCGCCGGAACAATATGCAATTTTTAATCAACAGTTCTTTTACGCGGCGGAACCAACACGACATCGAAAATGTTTACAAACTGGCCAAAAACTTAGGCGCCAAGGCATGGTACATGTTTATGATTGTCCCTACAGGGAGAGGTGAAGATATTCTTTCCGAACTTATTACAAAGGAAGACTACGAAGATATCCTCAAGTGGCACTACCGGGCCGAACAGAAAGAAGACGAACTCTTGATGAGGCCGACCTGCGCTCCTCATTACTATCGTATTACACTGCAGGAAGCAAAGAAAGAGAAAAAAAAATACGAGCGGAGAAATCTTACGTTTTCAACCGGAGGGAACAAAGGGTGCATCGCAGCGCAGTCGATCTGCTTTATCGACTGTTTCGGGAATGTTAATCCGTGTTCATACTTTCCGATAACCGCCGGTAATGTCAAGAAAATCCCATTCAAAGAGATATGGGAAAATTCACAACTCTTCAACGACCTGCGTTCCTTTGACAAATATAAAGGAAAATGCGGAGAATGCGAATATATTAGCGTCTGCGGGGGATGCCGGGCGCGGGCGCGGGCCATTTATGGGGACTATATGGCTGAGGAACCTTTCTGTAGCTATGTGCCGCTTGCCTCCAAAACAGGGAAGAAAAAACAGGTCTAATGAACCACGAAGGACACGAAGATTAATATAACTTGAAAAACACTTCGTGTCCTTCGTGCGCTTCGTGGTGATATATAAACAGCATTTATTTCCATCTTGTTCCTTACAAGAAAAAAAGGAGAACGTGCGTGGCTGACTATCGATTTATCAGGGCGTGTTTCAGGCAAAAAGTTGATAGAACTCCGATCTGGATAATGCGTCAAGCGGGAAGGTATATGCCGGAGTATCGTGCGGTTCGCGAAAAAACGGAATTTCTGGAACTTTGCAAGACTCCTGAGCTTGCCGCAAAGGTAACTCTTCAGCCGATTGACAAACTCAATGTGGATGCCGCAATCCTTTTTTCAGACATTCTCACGCTCCCCGAGGCCATGGGGATCGACCTGAAATTTGGAAAGGGGATGGGGCCGCAACTAAGCCCTGTTATCCGGTCACGATCCGATATCGATAGGTTAAAGGAGATCGATCCGGAATCATCGCTTTCATTTGTCATGCAAACCATCCGTATCCTTCGCAGGGAGCTGGAAGGCAGGGTCCCGCTTATAGGATTTTCAGGCGCTCCTTTCACCCTGGCCACCTACATGGTAGAAGGAGGGAGTTCAAAGGATTTTCTCAACCTCAAAACCATGATGTATAAAAATCCGAAGACGGCGCATGCCCTCTTTGCCAAATTGAGCGATGCGGTCACCGCCTATCTCAACGCGCAGATCGCGGCCGGTGCGCAAGCAGTGCAAATATTTGACACGTGGGCAGGTATCTGCTCCCCCATAGACTTTGACGCCTTTGTCTTTCCGTATGTCAAGAGTGTGGTCGACCGCCTGAATCGCAATGGAGTCCCGGTTATTTATTACTGCAACGGCGGATCGACTCTGTTGAGCCGTATGAGAAAATTGAATACTGACGTAATAGGTGTTGATTGGCGGATCGAGATCGACGTTGCATGGAAGGAAATCGGCTACGATCGGGCGATTCAAGGGAATCTTGATCCGTGCGTTCTATTCATGGATCGAAAAGGAATCGAAGAACGTGTGCGGGACATCTTGAAACGCGCGGGAGGAAGACCGGGCCACATTTTCAACCTTGGACATGGAGTGCTTCCCACCACCCCCGTTGAAAATGTACAGGCACTGGTTGAGATTGTACACGAACTGAGCAGAGAGGATAGAGCATAGAGCATAGAACAGAGAACAAATGCAAAGAGATAACAGTCCTTACTCCTTACTCCTTACTCTTTACTCTTCGCTCTATGCTTCTTGAGCCATGAGCTATATGACCAACAAAATCGCCATTATCCTTCTAAACATGGGAGGGCCGGACTCCTTAGACGCGGTTGAGCCGTTTTTGCGTAATCTGTTCAGCGACAGAGACATTATCCGCCTTCCCTGTCCCGCCTTCTTGCAACCTTATATCGCAAAAATAATCGCATCTAAAAGGGCTCCCAAATCTCGAAAATATTATGAAATGATCGGGGGGAAAACCCCCCTGACCGATATTACTGTGAGGCAGGGGAAAAAACTTGCCGCATCCCTTGTCCGATTAGGAATTCAGGTAGAGTGTTTTGTGGCAATGCGTTACTGGCGCCCCTTTGCGTCAGAGGCTGTAAGAAAAATTCGACAGAGCGGTATAAAAAGGGGCGTCGCCCTTTCCCTTTACCCGCACTATTCTCAGGTTACAGGGGGGAGCAGTCTAAAGGATCTGCGCGCGGCAATAAGGACAGAGAACGCAGACCTTGAACTCTCCGCAATCGATCGATTTTATGAGCATCCTGCCTACATAGCGTGCCTCCAATCAAGGATTGAAAGTGCCCTGGGTCATTTTACAAAAGAAGAGAAAAAAAGAGTAAATATCATCCTCAGTGCGCACTCTGTGCCTCAAAAATTGATCGCAAAAGGAGATCCATACCTCGATCACACAAAAACTACATTTCGTTTGGTGACGGAAAGGTTCCGGACGTACCCGTGTTATCTTGCCTTTCAAAGTCGGGCCGGGCCGGTAAAGTGGCTGGAACCGGACACTGCTGAGCTGTTGGGCCGGCTAATGCAATCCGGGAAAAAAGAGTTCCTGATGGTTCCGGTAAGCTTTGTCTCAGATCATGTTGAAACTCTCTATGAGATCGATATCCTTTACCGGACACAGGTTGAAAAACAGGGAGGAAAACTGGTTCGGACCGAATCCCTGAATGATTCGGACGACTTTATAGAGATGTTGGCGACTCTTGTGCAAAAGCATCTTGGAAAGGATTAATCCATGAAGCAGATTCCACAAATTAGCTGTTTATGGATCGAAACCAAATAAACCACGAAGGACACGAAGATCAAGATAAACGTAGAGAAAGTTATTCCATGTTCGTTTGTTGGGCGCCACAAATCTGGATGCCCCTCATCAATTCATAAATTGATTACCTTATCCGAGACCTGAAGGCTGGTTACAATATCGAGCATGTTGGTAGTCTCACCCGCCTGTTTTTTATCCAGCAGATCGAAGTGGTTCAGACAGGTGCCGCAGACCATTACGCGCACCCCGGAGCGTTCTAATTCCTGAATAGAAGAGAGGGGCTTGGCGCCTTCAATGGTAAGCTTGACTCCGTTGTTGACAAAGATCAGAGACCAGAGATCCTTTCCCATTTCCTTTAAGGTCGCCAGGAAATTGACCATCAATTTCAACCCGAGCTCATCGTCTCCGAATCCTATACGGTCGGTAGTTATCATTACCGTAATTTTCTTGGCTTCTGCACCAAGTTCTGCATCGGACATAATCCGGCAGGTCTCACACTCTTCTTTTTTGACACCAATGACAATAAATCCTCCGGATCCGGCCTCAATAGTCACGTCAAACCCCTGATTGGTCATAAAACGCGAGACATTCTCCTTTGCCGCCTCATTATCGACAAGGACTGAAATTTCATGCGCGCCGGTGTCAGCCAGTTCTTTGGTTTTCAATACCGGCCCCGGGCAGGCAAGGCCCCTGCAATCTAATTCTTTCATGGTGACGCGATCTCCTTATTTATCATTTGTCATTGGGCATTTGTCATTAAAAGTCGAGTCAATTTTCTGAGCAACCTTTCATTAAAACAGCGGGAAGGTCAAATAGGAAATCATGATACCGGATTGACGTTTCATTAGAAAATCCAATAATTATTAAAAACGTTTCAGGCAGGCGAAAAGAAATTTGATGGCTTCACAAAAGACTTTTTACGAAATTATCAAGAATTGCTTCCGAAGGTAAAGTGGTGGCCGGTTTTTTTTATCAACCCTACTTGATGTAAAACTGCATCTTGGCAGAGCCTATTTCGAGCAGATCGAATTCTTTAAGGAATACGCTGCCTTTGACGGTTTTGCCGTTAACTTTTACTTTAGCCATACCGCCGGTAAAGGTAATAGCATAACCTGACGGCCTGAGGCTAATAGTAGCCACGGTACCGGGAACAAACATTCCGGGAATTATAACATCACAGGTCTCGTCTTTCCCCAGCTTGATCAACTTCTTTTTAAGCGCTATCTCCCCTTCGCCGCCGGATATAAATGTAAGGACACCCACCCGTTGTTTCTTTTGAGCGGCAACCCCCTTTTTCTGACCCCCTTTAGAATCTGTGGATTTGGCCCGTAATTCTTTAGCCTTCTGAGTATCCAAATACATGGTCTGATCAAACTCTGCTGTAGAGGCGCTCTTATTTTGTTCTCCCTCGTCCAGATAAAATTCAAGAAGATGTTTTCCAATGATGATCTTATCTTTATTCGACAGTTTGGCGCTTACGATCTTGCGATCATTGATATAGGTTCCGTTCATACTCTGCAAATCAGTCAGGAAGAAGTTGTTTCCCACCAGATCAATTTTGGCATGATACCCTGAAACCGCCATGTTGCTGACGACAATATCATTGTCCTCATTTCGCCCAAGGGTCATGCTCGAGTTCGTGAAGGGATATGTCCTTATCTCAACATCCTTAAATTTTAAAACTAACCTTGCCACTGGCCCCCCCGAAATAATTTAGAAAAGAAAGAACGAAGCCAATAAGGTCGTGCATTAATAAAATGTAACAACAGTACTGTGATATTGTCAAGGCCGCCGTTTTTATTGGCAATACCAACAAGTTTACGACATATGCTTTCAGGTATTTTTTGATGAGTTATGATCTCCGCAATGTCGGATTCATCCACCATATTGGTCAACCCGTCCGAGCATAGGAGGAAACGATCGCCAGGCAAGACCTGAAACTCACAGACATCCGGTTCTACATCTTCGTCTACACCAACCGCACGAGTCAGCACATTTTTATAAGGTGATTTCTCAAATTCATCCTTATGGATAAGGTTTTCACGGAGTTGTTCATAAGCTAACGTATGGTCACGGGAAAGGCGCTCTATATTATTTCCTCTTATCAAATAGGCCCTGCTATCTCCCACATTTGCTGTTATGATTATATCGTCAAAAACCGCAATAACCACCACGGTCGCGCCCATTCCTTTACAAGTGGTTTTTCTCTGCGACATATTAAAAAGAACCCGATTGGCCAACTTGATGCCGCTGCATACTATGTTTGCCGGTTCGGAAAGGGTGTTGTCATAATTGCCCTGCAACGCCTTTGCGTTCCCTTTTCCACTCATGTAGTGTTTTATGTAGTCCCAAATGATACTTACCACAAGCTGGCTGGCAACCTCTCCGGCCTGGTGTCCCCCCATCCCGTCTGATACAATATACACACCACAGTTGTCATCTCTTATAAAATCATCTTCATTGCCGGAACGTATCTTGCCGACATCAGTCATCGCGTACGACGCTACCATAAAAGAATGTTGAAACCCCACATTAGCACCAAAAGTTGTGCTGTAACTGTTAGTTGGGAGGCTGTCCGAGAATTATGTCCAAAACAAAAAACCTTATCCTATAAACGTGCCCTGCATTTTCATATGTTCGATTTTTAAACATCTATTCATTACTACCATAACCCCGGCATCGGCCAACAAACGTGCAGCAGCATTATTTTCAATCCCAAGCTGCATCCAAAACACCTTTGGCTTTACCTTAACGGTCTCTTCAGCCACAGGGACTATCTTATCCGGAGCCCTGAATACATTAACAATATCTATAGGGCCGGGGACGCGCATTAAATCAGGATAGACGGTTTCCCCAAGGATCTCCTTTGTTTTGGGACGAACAGGAATAATACGGTACCCTTGTCTCTGCATATAATGGGCCACCATGAATGAATCACGATGAGGTTTAGGGCTTAAACCTACGACCGCAATGTTTTTGCTAACTTTTAAGATGTCGCGAATG
>JAUVFC010000043.1 GCA_030594505.1 Desulfobacterales bacterium | reverse complement strand
TCCCGCTACAAGCGTCCCGCTATAAGCGGGATTGCCTGATAAAAAAATATCACGTTTTGCATAGGCCTCTCGCTGGCTTTATCCATACGGCTTTTCCTAAATAGAATGCTCCGAGGCCTTTGCAAAACATAAGATTTTTCGTACCGTTCTGTTCCTGCTTTCAGCGTGTAGGATGGGGACGCATATTTGTTATTGCATATGAAAGGGAGAATATGCCCATGAATAGTACCCATGTTATTATATTATGCGTAATAGTTTTTATTGGCGCTTTTCTTTTGGCCTTTTGGGTTTGGAATAAGTTGAATGTTGAGAAGGTAAGATCTGCTGAACTCGAGGCAAAAAAGATTTTGAGCGAAGCTGAAAAAGCATCCGAAACAATGGCGCGTGAGGCGCGTCTTCAGGCTAAAGACGAGCTTTACCAGATGAAGAGGGAGTTTGAAGAGGAGGCAAAAGAACAAAGGTATGAGTTAAAGAAACAACAAAAACGATTCTCCCAAAAAGCAGAACGTCTTGATCGAAAGATAGATGCCGCGGGCCGGAGAGAGAATGAAATTTCAAAAAAAGAACGTGAATTGCTTCGAAAAGAGACCAGATTGCGGGACAAAGAGAAACATTATGATTCCGTGATTGAGGCCGAGAAAAGAAAATTGGAGGAGATATCAGGTGTTTCCGCGGAGAAGGCAAAAGAACTGTTGATTAAAACAATGGAAAACGAGGCACGCTTTGAAGCAGCCAAATTAATCAAACAGATAGAAAGCGAAGCCCGCGAAACAGCCGATAAGAAAGCAAAGGGGATTATTGCTACTGCCATTCAAAGGTACGCGGGAGATTATGTGGCAGAAAAGACCGTATCAGTGGTTAACCTTCCTAATGACGAGATGAAGGGCCGAATTATAGGAAGGGAAGGGCGTAATATCCGTGCGATTGAGGCAGCCACAGGGATTGACCTCATAATAGACGATACTCCCGAGGCAGTAATTCTTTCCGGGTTCAATCCTGTGCGACGCGAGGTGGCGCGATTGTCGTTGGAACGTTTAATCGTGGATGGAAGGATCCATCCGGCCCGGATTGAAGATGTGGTAAAGGAGGTCAGCAAAGAACTTGATCTTACGATTCGAGAGGCTGGCGAACAAGCCGCTTTTGACTTAGGCGTTCATGGTATACATTCGGAATTGATATATCAGCTGGGCAAGCTAAAATTTAGAACCAGTTATGCCCAGAACGTATTGCAGCATTCGATAGAGGTCGGATTTCTTGCCGGCATTATGGCCGCCGAGCTCGGACTCGACCTAAAACAGGCCCGACGTGCAGGCTTGCTTCATGATATCGGCAAGGCGGTTGATCATGAGGTGGATGGATCCCATGCATTAATTGGGGCAAAACTGGCCAAAAAATACGGAGAATCTCCCCGGGTAATTCATGCTATCGCAGCACACCATGAGGATGTTTCACCCGAGTCGGTCCTGGCTGTGCTGGTACAGGCATCTGATGCTTTGTCCGGCGCCCGTCCAGGGGCGAGACGAGAGATGCTGGAGACCTATGTAAAGCGCCTGGAAGGACTGGAAGAGATTGCTAACTCATTCAAAGGGGTTAAAAAGTCATATGCTATTCAGGCAGGCAGGGAACTCAGGATAATGGTAGAGAGTGATCGTATATCAGATGAAGATGTAACATTGATTTGTCGGGATATAGCCAAAAAAATTGAAGAAGCAATGACCTACCCCGGTCAGATCAAGGTGACGGTTATTCGTGAGACGAGATCCGTCGAGTATGCCAAATGAAATTACTCTTTATTGGCGATATCGTAGGCAAGCCGGGAAGAAAGATAATACATAACCACCTTAATGCTGTTGTTGATAAATTTCAAATAGATGTGGTTATTGCCAACGCAGAAAACGCCGCCGGAGGCATGGGAATAACCCCAGCCATTGCAGAAGATTTTTTTAGCAGGGGCATAGAAATAATTACTTCCGGCAATCATATCTGGAAACAGAAAGATATTATTCCCTTTTTAGAAACTTGCGACCATATCCTCCGTCCTGCCAACTATCCTGGAGATGCACCGGGAAAGGGGATGACTATTGTGGATACCCGTGGCGGACCTCCCCTATGTGTGATCAACCTGGAAGGGAGGACCTTTATGCGGTCATTGGAGTGCCCGTTTAAAACAGCGGAGACGCTGCTCGGCAGTATACATGAAAAGACCAAGCTAATTGTGGTTGACTTTCATGCCGAGTCGACTTCGGAAAAAGTGGCGTTAGGATGGTTTCTGGACGGACGGGTAAGCGCGGTATTGGGGACACATACCCATATTCAAACCGCAGACGAAAAGATATTACCAGGGGGGACCGCCTACATTACCGACGTTGGAATGACAGGCCCCATGGATTCGGTTATAGGAGTTGACAAGGAGATCATAATCAAAAAATATTTAACGCAACGTCCTGTTTCCTTTAAAGTGGCCAAGAAAAATCTATACATGCAGGGTGTTGTGGTCGATATCGATGAGGCCACAGGGAAGTGCATCAGTATTCAAAGGGTTAATGAATCCGTATAGAAGTATTAGACTGGACAAAAGTGGGACTGATTGCTATATGTCATATTTGATGATTTCGTAAAAAGTCTTCAATTCGCTTTGTTGGTCATTGTTGCAGCAAGAAGAGGAGAATCCGGCAAACATGAAAAAGATTATAGAATCACTCACTTTTATTTTTATCACAATAATTACGTCAAGCATTTGCGTTGCAAGCGCCTATCATTTTGAGATCAATGCAAACCGATCATCCGTAGAAGCCAAATTTGATGTCACGACGGCTATTGACCAGGGATCCTTGACAACCGGAGTTAGTACTATTTATGACGAAGACGACTACAAAATACTCAGCGCCGGCGTGGCTCTTGGAGATGAAATACTAGCTCCAGGGTTAAAATGTAGTTTGGGATTTAAGGGGGTGTTGGGACAAGTAGAAGAGGATCAACAAGATAGTGATGTGATGGCCATAAGCTTTCTGCTTTCAGCAGTATATGATATACCCGAAACATTATCGCCCATACCTATAAAGGCTTCAGCAGGCATATGCGTGGCTCCTGAGCCCCTCTGTTTTTTGGATTCGGACAGATACCTGGACATTAGAACCAGCCTTAGTTTCTATATTATAGAGAATGGGGCCATTATTGTCGGATATAGACGCCTTAAAATTCATTTTGATAACGATAACCCCGCCAATAATTGGGAAATGTCGGATGACGCTCTATTTGTTGGTTACAGACTAAGATTCTAAAAAACAACAGAGAGGCTGATCTAAGGATCCTGTGCACATCGAAATCCAATCGTGTTGGACCATGATTGAGCGTGCTTCATAAGACGCTTGGCGGCCGTCAGCACCCCGTTTGTGGCCCAGCTTCCACCTTTAATTACGTAATAATTTTTTGGCGCATTATTGGTGAAGGGATCATTATAAGGGGTACTCGTCCATTCAAAGATATTTCCTATCATATCGTATACATCGAAGGGACTTTTTCCCAATTCACCATACTGGTCGACAGGTGTTGTGTCACTGATCGTGCTTTCGTCATGATTACAATATTCTATTTTCCAGTCGGTTCCCCAGGGGAACAACCTCCCGTCACTCCCCCTTGCCGCTGCTTCCCATTCGAATTCCGTAACCAGTCTTTTTCCTGACCATTCTGCAAAGGCAAGCGCATCCTGTAGGCTGACCTGAACAACCGGATGGTCCAACTTATCCTGAATAGCGCTGCCCGGACCAAACGGACTCATCCAATAGGCGCCCTCTACTGTAGTATATGTGTTGCCATGAGTATATGTTAAAGTCATCATACCGGTTTTTGGATCCTTGAATCTTTGATATTTCCCCAGACAAACTTCACCGCTTTCCCGTTTCTCAGCGCTGGTTTTATAACCTGTCTCTTTTACGAAGATCATGAATTGGGCATTTGTTACGGGGCATTGGTCTATAGAGAATTCCTCTAATGCAACCTTTTTTTCGGGCTGTTCGTCGCGTCTGAATTTTTTATTCCCTACTATATATACCCCCTTGGGGACAAGAACCCGGGTATCAAAAAGCTCCTGTTTAAAGTTACACTCATTAGCCTTTTCAAGTAGGTCAATGATCTCTTCAATAGGCATTTTGTTCAAAAGCTCACGTAATTTCGGGTCTATCTTTTCCTGTTCGTCGTCAGCATCGGGTACACGCACCTCAATCGATTTAATATGAAGATCAAATTTCTTGATAAGTTGTTCTTTCATCTCGTCGGACATAACAAAGACATTGTCACGTCCGACCTTGATGCCTTCCGGGTTTTTTCCGTTATTGAACATGTCGCGGAGATCGCGATTGAGAGTGGACTTAAGATTGCTGAAGTTTTTTCTCTTTTCCTTGAGTTCGGCGGGATCATCCCCTGTGTCCCACAGGACCTTAATCAGGTCGTCGACAGGGATCTTCTTTATTTCTTCAATATCGCTATCTGTTCGATAATATTTTCTTATCGCAGTGATGAGCGTATATTTTAAATTCTTTTTCTTTCCCCGGGGAAATACGCTTATTGCTTCATCGATTCCCTTCAGAGATATCCTGGGGTACGCGGAGTGCATAATAGTGTTCCTGTTCTTTTTTGTACAATTCGTGTAAGCTCTTTATGTTCTTATCGGACAGTTGGCGGCGGGGTTAAATTTGATTATTCGTATGTGGTATCTATTCCCCGATGATCTTGACCAGAACCCTCTTCTTGCGCCTTCCGTCGAACTCACCGTAAAAGATCTGCTCCCATGTGCCAAAATCCAATTTTCCATCGGTAATAGCAACGACTACCTCGCGCCCCATAATTTGCCGCTTCATATGAGCATCGGCATTGTCCTCGCCCACATTGTGACGGTACTGAGAAACAGGTTCATGAGGAGCGAGCTTTTCAAGCCAGACATCATAATCATGATGAAGTCCTGATTCATCGTCGTTGATAAAAACGGACGCCGTGATGTGCATGGCGTTAACAAGCACCAGGCCTTCTTTGACTCCGCTTTCTCCCAGACATTCTTCAACTTGCGGCGTTATATTGATGAATGCTCGTCTTGTAGGCACGTTAAACCAGAGTTCTTTACGATAACTTTTCATTATGTTTTCCTTTTGAGCTTTATGTATATTGTCGGGTCAACAACTCCCGCCTCTTCAAATCCCTTCTTCCTTAAGAAGCAACTGTCACAACGGCCGCACGCCCTTCCCTTTTCATCAGGATCATAGCAACTGTGTGTAAGGGAATAATCAATCCCCAATTCGATCCCCTTTTTGATAATCCGGGCCTTGGTAAGATTGATTAGCGGTGTATTGATATGTATGGTGAGCCCTCCTTCCGTGGTTGCCCTGGTGGCGAGATTTGCCATTTTCTCGAATGCCGCGATATATTCCGGGCGACAGTCGGGATATCCGGAATAGTCAATAGCGGTCACTCCTATAAAGATCGCTTCGGCATTGAGCGCTTCAGCCCAGGCAAGGGCGTAAGAAAGGAAGATAGTGTTGCGGGCCGGCACATAGGTAACGGGGACCACGCTTGTAATCTCTTCGGCCCCCCGGTCCTTTGGTACCGGGATCTTTGATGTTAGAGCCGAACCACCGATTGGTCTGAGGTCAATATCTAATATTAGATGTTTTTTTGCCTGGAATTGACTGACAATACGGCGTGCGCTTTCCACTTCAAAGACATGGCGTTGTCCATACCGAAAGGTAAGGGCATAAAGCTCAAACCCATCGTGCTTTGCGACAGCAAGCGCTGTGGTTGAATCGATACCCCCGCTTAGCAGACATACCGCTTTTTTAGATCTTGGCATGATGTGACCTCAAGGAAAATCAATAATCTTGTGCAGTTGAATCTGAAGCCTTACATTGAGCCGATCATCCAATATCCATTCGGCCAGCGTCCCGGGATCCTGTTTTCCAAAGACCGGTGAGAAATGGATAGGATATGTTGCTGATGGCTCAAGGCCTGTTTTTTTTATAAGGTCCCGTGCAAACTCATAATCCGAACGATTGCCTATCACAAACTTGACCTCGTCTCCATCACTTAACCTGGCAATGTTTTCAAGATCGTTTCTTTCCGACATACCGCTCGAAGGAGATTTGAAGTCGACAATTTTCAGGCATCGATTGTCCACGGAGCTGATATCCAGGCTCCCGTTGGTTTCAAGGAGGACTTCATACCCTCTTTTTAACAACTCTGAAACAAGGTCGGGAGTTGTTGCCTGGAGCAACGGCTCCCCGCCGGTTATTTCTATCAGGGGACATCCATAGCTGTCGACTACATCTATAATTTCTTCTATCTTCATCTCGCGGCCATCTTCGTAGGCATATCGCGTATCGCAATAAGAACACCGCAAATTACAGCCGGTCAGCCGAACAAAGACACAGGGCCGGCCTGCGTGTGTAGATTCTCCCTGAATAGAATAAAATATTTCGTTTACTACGATAGACACAACATTCTTTTTGACACTTTCACCATATACTGTCAAACACTTTTGAATGCCTCCCTGCCTCCTATCTCTTTTCTGCCTTCTGCCTTCTGACTTCTGTTCTCTGTCCTCTGTTCTTCCGTCCTCTGTCTTCTCTTTCCCTAACCAATTGCGCTTCAGGTGATATGGTGCTATAAATCAGGTTTTACTTCGTGAGACACTACTATGAGCTTGGACAAAATTATCATAAGGGGCGCGCGACAGCACAACCTTAAAAATATCAATGTTGATATCCCCAGAAACCGGATGGTGGTCGTGACCGGCCTTTCCGGTTCCGGCAAATCAACCCTTGCTTTTGACACACTATATGCCGAAGGTCAACGCCGATATGTGGAGTCGTTGTCAGCCTATGCCCGCCAGTTTCTGGAAAGGATGGACAAGCCGGATGTTGATACTATCGAAGGGCTTTCGCCCGCGATTGCCATTGAACAAAAATCAGGCGGTCATAATCCCAGGTCTACCGTAGGCACGGTTACCGAGATCTATGATTATCTTCGTGTTCTCTTTGCCCGCATTGGACACCCACATTGCTATCAGTGCGGTCGTCCTATTACTCCTCAGACCATTCAACAGATTGTAGACCAGATCCTGGATCTGCCGGAAGGGACAAAAATAGTCATTTTGGCTCCGATTATTAGAGACCAGAAAGGGACTCATCAAAAGTTGTTTCAGCAGTTACGCAAAGACGGATTTATCCGGGTCCGAATAGACGGTGAAACAATAGAATTAGAGCGCGATATTACATTAAACAAAAACAAGAAACACACAATTGAGGTAGTCGTAGATCGCCTGATCGTAAAGAAGTCCGTCAAGAACCGACTGGCCGATTCCCTTGAATTGGCTATGGGACAATCTGACGGCTTGGTCACAGCAGATGTTGTAGACGGCAGGCCTCTTTTCTTCAGTGAAAGAGCTGCCTGTATTCACTGTGGCGTAAGTTACCCGGAAATTACCCCTGCAAGTTTTTCCTTTAATAGCCCTCAGGGAGCTTGCCCTGCCTGTGACGGTCTGGGCGCCATGACGATTTTTGATCCTGAGCTGATAGTGCCGGATCACGATCTTTCTTTGAGAAAAGGCGCGGTTGTTCCGTGGGAAAACAGGCACAGTGTCCATTTTCATCAGATATTGGATGCTCTTACGCGTCATTACGGAGTAGATATATACACACCTTTTTCGGATTTGCCTAAATTATTCAGGGATGTCCTTCTGTACGGCTCGAAAGGGGAAGAGATCTCTTTCTATTTTGAAAAGGACGGTCGACGATTTTCTTATACAAAACCTTTTGAGGGGATCATACCAAACCTCGAACGCCGCTATCAGGAAACACAGTCTCACCAGGTACGAGAAGAGATCGCACAGTTTATGAATCTTAGAGACTGTCCTGAATGTGGGGGGGCGCGTCTCAAGCAAGAGATACGTTCTATAAAGATAGCCGGTCTTTCTATTGACCAGGTCACCTCTTTTTCCATCTCCGAGGCCCTTTCTTTTTTTTCTTCACTGACATTGTTCGGCAGAGAGCAGGCCATTGCCGACCGAATTTTACGGGAGATTTCACAAAGGCTCACATTCCTGGCAAATGTCGGCCTCGGCTACCTCACTCTTGACCGCGCCTCGGCCACTCTTTCCGGAGGAGAAGCCCAAAGGATACGACTGGCTACACAGATCGGTTCAAAATTGACAGGAGTTCTCTATGTGCTGGATGAACCAAGTATAGGGCTCCATCAACGAGATAATCAGAAACTGTTAAAGACGCTTCAAGAGATGCGCGAATTGGGGAACACCGTTCTGGTAGTGGAGCATGATCCTGAAACTATATTGAGCGCTGATTATGTAATAGATATGGGCCCCGGCGCTGGAATGAACGGGGGTAATGTAGTTTTCAGCGGTACCCCGGATGCCCTTTTATCTGATAAAAATTCACTCACCGGAATGTATCTTTCGGGAAGAAAAAAAATACCGGTTCCCCGAAAGCGAAGAAACAAAGCAAGGGGCTGCGTGGTTGTAGAAGGCGCATCTGCCAATAATTTAAAAGAGATTGACGTCTCCTTTCCTCTTGGGCGCTTCATTTGTGTAACCGGAGTTTCAGGTTCCGGCAAATCTTCGTTAGTGTTGGAGACACTCCATAAGGCATTGGCGCGAAAAATTTACCGCAGCAGGGAAAGAGTCGGTAAACACAAATGCATACGTGGTCTTGAACATATCGACAAGGTAATAAATATAAACCAATCCCCTATTGGACGGACTCCGCGTTCTAATCCCGCCACTTATACCGGGCTTTTTGCGCCTATCCGGGAGCTGATTTCACAGACTCCTGAAGCAAGAGTTCGCGGGTACAGACCCGGACGATTTAGTTTCAATGTAAAAGGAGGGAGATGCGAGGCGTGCAGCGGGGATGGAATTATCAAGATAGAAATGCATTTTCTTCCCGACGTATATGTAACGTGTGATGTTTGCCATGGAAAACGATACAATAGAGAAACTCTGGAAATCCGTTATAAAGGGAAGAATATCGCCGAAGTACTCGATATGACGGTCAACCAGGCGCTTTCCTTTTTTGCAAATATCCGCCGGATAAGAAGAAAACTTCAGACACTGGTCGATGTGGGTCTCGGTTATATACACCTGGGACAATCCGCCACCACCCTTTCCGGAGGTGAGGCGCAACGTGTAAAGCTTTCCCGAGAGCTGAGCAAATCGGATACAGGCCATACTATATACATTCTGGATGAGCCGACAACAGGCCTACATTTTGCTGACATACAAAAGCTTCTTGAAGTCCTGAATCGTCTTGCCGATGAAGGCAATACAATTATTGTCATTGAACACAATATGGATGTAATAAAGTCAGCAGATTATATTATAGACCTCGGGCCTGAGGGTGGAGACAAAGGGGGCGAAGAGATCGGATGCGGCACCCCGGAAGAGATTGCAGCGCTCGACAACTCATATACAGGGCAGTTTCTTAGAAAGGCGCTTTGGATTCAGCGGTAAGCTTGTAGCACAGGGCGTCTAATTTGAGGGTAAAATCCACATTTTCTATGTGCACATGGGGAGGGGTCTTAAGTTGTATGGGAGCGAAATTCAATACCCCATTCACCCCTGCTCTGATGAGTATATCAGTACATTCCTGGGCCATTTGACTTTGTGTGGCAATAACACCGATGTCGATACCTGCTTTTTCGATCTCATTTTCCATTTTTCCTACAGGATCAATGACGAGATTGCCGATTTGAGAGCCTATTTTTTTCGGATCCTGGTCAAAGGCCTTTACAAAGGTATACCCCCGTTTGAGAAAGACAGCATGTCTTAAAAGCGCTGCTCCGAGATTTCCCACCCCTACAAGTCCTAAGCGCCATTCTTGATTGAGACCGAGAATTTTTCGGAGTTCAAACAGGAGATCCCTTACATAGTAACCGATACCGCGTACCCCGAACTCTCCAAAATAAGCCAGATCTTTTCTGATTTGGGCCGAGTTGACTCCACAGGCTTCGGCTATGTCAACCGAAGAGATTACCTTGACATTATTCATGTCCAGAAGCGCCAACTGGCGGGCATAGAGCGAAAGCCGATGTATTGTTATTTCAGGAATTTTTGCGTACTTCATAAGCCTTATACTGAATTTGAAACCATCGTAACACTTTAGCTTTTTGAAAAAATTCAACCTTGCGAATCTGTTTTGAACCGCAGAATATCGAACAAGGAATTATGAATGATGAAGTAAATGATAAAGAACAAACCTTCGTAATTCGAAATTCCTTGTTCGATATTCGAATAGTGCTCG
>JAUVFC010000132.1 GCA_030594505.1 Desulfobacterales bacterium | reverse complement strand
TGTTGCAAGAAGCGCCCTCTTCAGCTTTATCGACAATAACAATGCATCTTGTTCCCCCTGGTGAAGCGATATAGGCATGGTGAATCCGGCGCTGCCGGGGTTTTTAACTTTTATCGTCCCCTTTGAGGTTAGATCTGAAATCAAGGCTGCATCCGGATAGTTTCTGATTAATTCTTCTGATGCTACCTCGACTGTCACGGTTTTAGGCGCAATAACCTCAAACAAATCGCAAACAATCTCCAGCAAGCTACATTTGGCCAATAATATCAGCGCGCTACTGTCAGCTACCATTTGGGCCATTTGTTATGATGCCTTTCGTACACGATTTATAGAAAACGTATACAAAAAACACCGGATTGTCAAGCGCTAATTCATTAAGCGAAGACAGCTCCCAGGGCTTCAATGTGGCAGGGAAAAATTTAAAGTGTATGGCTTGCGGCTCAAAAGTAGCGGCTGAGCTTCAAAATCTGTTTGATACCCGCTTTGGCATTGACAACGTTTGGAATATTTGTCGATGCGTAGATTGTGGAATGGAGCAGACATGTCCCCTCCCCTCCCCCGGCGAACTTAAAAAACTGTATGAAGAATATTACAATTTTGGTGGCGAGAAAGGAACGCGCTATACGCGCCTTCGAGAGCGATTTCTAACATCCTCTCTTTATCGTATCTGGCTGGGCATGGATGGGGACGTCTCCTTTCATAAGAAACAAGGTTCGGGCCGGTTGCTTGATATCGGCTGTAACGAAGGGCGCGGGCTCAAGATTTATCAGCGGAATGGTTTTGAAGCGGAAGGGCTTGAGCCGAACGAGAAGGCATCCGCTGTTGCGTGCGAGCACGGCTTCAAAGTTCATACTGAGCCTCTCGAACAATTTAAGCCTGCCAGGCCTTATGATGTCTGTGTGCTTTCCAATGTGTTGGAGCATTCCCTTGATCCGAAGCAGATGCTTTCCCATGTGCGTCGCATTCTCAAGCCCGGCGGTCAAATCTGGGTCAGTTGTCCGAATAGCCAAAGCCGGCTGCGTTTTCTTTTTGGAAGATATTGGATCAACTGGCATGTGCCTTTTCATATCACCCATTTTTCAGAAAAGACATTAAGATATGTCTTGGAGGACTCCGGCTTTGCAATCGAAAGAACGAAAAACATAACGCCCGGCCTCTGGGTGGCTCATTCTATTCTGTCCTTTCTTTTTGCCAGGCCCGGCAGTGTGAATCGCTGCCTGCGATCTCCTCTCTTAGTAGCTTCTTTGATGCTTGTCATTCGCTTTGTTTTCTTCCCGATCCTGTGGCTGGGCAATCTGAGCGGGCGTGGGGATTGTTTGGTTGTTGTTGGGAAAAAGTCCGCAGATTACGCAGATTACACGGATTAAAAAAAATGAAGGATGAAAGAACCTATAAAATTATAGGCGCTGCTATTGAAGTGCATAAAGAGTTAGGATGTGGATTCTTAGAAGCGGTTTATCAGGAGGCGTTGGCACGGGAATTTAGAATTCAGGGGATCCCTAATAAGGCTCAACCGATTGTTGATATTAAATACAAGGGCGAAGTTTTGGATAAGAAGTATCAACCTGATTTTGTTTGTTACGAAGAAGTTATTGTGGAGATAAAAGCAATATCCGGTTTGTCTGGGATTGAGGAAGCACAACTCATCAACTATTTAAAAGCGACTGGCTTAAAGGTTGGCCTTTTGATCAATTTTGGAGCAAAATCGCTCGAACATAAAAGATTTGTTTATAATCTGTGAAATCCGCGTAATCCGCGTAATCTGCGGATCGTGCTTGTGTTTATAATCTGCGTAACCCGCGGATGGAAGAGAGACAGACTTTTGAGTGGCAGTATCGCAATCGTTGCCATCAACTATTCACCGGAACTGACCGGTATCTCCGTATACACCACGGGAATGGCTGAATATCTGGTTCAGAAAGGATTCGATGTAAGCGTTTACACTGCTTTCCCTTATTATCCCGACTGGCTGAAACATGAGGGGGATAAGGGAAGATGTTTTAAGAAAGAAGTTATTAATAATGTGAAAATCCGCAGGAGTTATGTGTATGTTCCCAATCCCGTAACTACCGCAAAAAGAATCATCCATGAACTGAGTTTTGTTCTTTCTTCCGCTTTCAACTATCTCACGGGGCCGAGGGCTGATTTAACAATAGTTGTCAGTCCCCCTTTGCTTCTCGGACTTTCTATCCGGCTGACGGCAAGATTGAAAGGCTCCAGGGTTTTATTCCATGTTCAGGATCTCCAGCCGGATGCCGCGATAGAACTGGGGATGCTTAAAAACAGACTGTTTGCCAGAGTTCTATATAAAATCGAAAAAGCCATCTACGATCGCGTGGATTGGATTTCCACTATCTGTTCAGGGATGATGGACAGGATTCTGCAAAAAGGGGCGGCCGGAGAACAGACCTTCTTGTTGCGAAATTGGGGGGATGATGATGTCATATCCCCACGGGATAAAAGTACTGAATACCGTTCCGCGTATTCTCTAAATGAAAAATATGTGGTGTTATATGCCGGCAATTTCGGTGTAAAACAGGGCCTTAATGTTGTTGCAAAAGCAGCAGAAAAATTGAGAAACAGGACGGATATTCAATTTCTGATGGTCGGGAACGGCGCTGTCAAAACCCGGTTGATGCAATATGTAAATTCTAAAAAGTTAAGCAATATAATGTTTCTTCCGCCCCAGCCGTTTGAGAGATTGAGCGACCTGTTGGCCACGGCGGATGTGTCCCTGATTTCCCAGCGAAAAGAGGCCGGGAATATCGTGCTCCCCTCAAAACTGCTGAATATCATGGCCGGAGCGCGGCCCGTTATTGCCACGGCAGAACCTGAGAGTGAACTTGGCGGGATAATTGATAACGCAAACTGCGGTTTGTTGGTCGAGCCGGAAAATGCGGGTGAATTGTCAAAGGCAATCATTTATCTCAAAAACCATCCCGAAGAAGCTGCTGAATTGGGAATGAACGGAAGAGATTATATGGTCAAACACTTTGCAAAAAAACAAATCCTTGATGGTTTTGTGAAGAAGATAACCGGGTAGGATGGCGCAGTGCGCGGAGCGCATGGCGAATAAGGAATCGGGGATGCATAAATTTTATAGTGCGGGCGGATAGCAGAGATGATAAAATAGAAGATCAGAATTCTCGGATAGCCTCCTATGGTAACGAGGGATAGAAACACATGCTGAGAGAACAAAGCAAACTGATTACCCGAGCTCACCGGCTATTGGATATCTGCCTGACGGCCGCCGCCTTTATCGGAGCCTATTTTATAAAAAAATACTTTCTTCCTGCCCCTTTCGGCGGCCTGGGCGTTGCTCCCAACTATTATACCATCCTTCTTATGATCATCATCATCTGGCATGTCACCTTTAGCCTGTTTGACCTGTATGCCTCATACAGAAGGCAGACTTTTGGCCGGATATTTAAGAACATGATCAAGGCCGTGTCCGCCGGCATGCTCGTCCTGATCCTGTGTATGTATCTTTTCAAAATAAAGGACGTGAGCCGTATCATGATGGGCATCTTTTTCCTGCTCGATATCGGACTGCTTGCCCTCAGCAAGGGGAGTGTATACGGGGCCTTAACTCACTACCGGCAAAAGGGGTTCAATTTTCGCAACATCCTCATCATAGGCGGCAGGGAAGGAGCCGGGGACGTTATTGATGCCATCGGAGATCATTTAAATTCGGGATACAGGGTCGTGGGCTGTTTGGAGGTGGATGAAGACGAGATCGGAAAAGAGGTTAAAAACGGCATCAAGATACTCGGAACGATTGATCGCCTGCGGGAAGTCTTATTGGAACAGGTTGTGGATGAATTAATCTTTGCCATGCCTCTTAAAAAAATAGAGAATGCGGATAAATATATCGCTCTGGCCGAGGGAATCGGAGTGTCGGTTCGCATCGTCCCGGACTGGCAGATCAAAAAGCTCGGATACAAGCCGGCGATCGCCTCCATCGAGTTTGAGGAGTTCTTGGGGATTCCAACCCTGGCCCTGACCACCACCCCGACCAGGCAGGCGGAGCTGCTCATCAAAAGCGCCCTGGACTATGTTTTTGCTGCTATCGCCATGATTCTGCTCCTGCCCCTCTTTCTACTAATTTCTTGTGCGATCAGGCTTTCATCCAGGGGACCGGTTTTCTTCAAGCAGGAACGGTGCGGTCTCAATGGGCGCAAATTTATGATCTACAAGTTCCGGACGATGATGACCAATGCCGAGGAGAGACGTCAGGAACTGGACGACTTGAATGAGGCTGACGGCCCGGTGTTCAAGATCAAAAAAGACCCGCGCATTATTCCTTTTGTCGGCACTCTGTTGAGAAAGACCGGTTTGGATGAGCTGCCGCAGTTGAACAATGTACTAAAGGGGGAGATGAGCTTGATCGGCCCCCGCCCTCCCATGCCGTCCGAGGTAGAAAAATATGACATATGGCAAAGAAGACGCCTGTCCATGAAGCCTGGCCTGACATGCCTCTGGCAGGTTGCCCCGAATCGAAACAAGATCACCTTTGAGGAATGGATGAAGATGGATCTTGGCTATATCGACAACTGGTCACTCGGTCTTGATTTCAAGATATTGTTAAGGACGACTATGACGGTACTAATGGGAGCGGGGAGGTAAATTAAGAAACGGGCATCATGTTGAAATTACTAAAGAACAATTTTTTGTTCCTCATCGTCTGAGGGCTCTATGAGCCATCCTATCCATTGGGTATGGCGAGGAACGGCAAACCTTGAAATTTTGTTATTGTCATCGAGTCGGAAATCCAGGGAGGTTTGATAGTTTATAAAGTATTCAATGAGCGCGAGATCCTTCAAGATATCGTCTTCAGAATCGTTTTTCATTTCCCCTCCGGTAACAATTTACGATTTTGACGCTTCGCTTCACTATTAGCCCATTAAAGACTTTTTACGAGATCATCACTTTTGTACCGATGATTTATTAGTCTTATCGGTATCATGTAAGGACACATTTAACAGAAAATATAAAAAAGGTTTCCAACAAGCTATAATGGACTTAAAACATAGGATAAAATCAATGGCGCCCACCCAAGATGAGTTGATTTCTATTCATTCAATACTTGACGGTTTCAGCAACTTATGAGGCTGTCCGAAAATTCTGATCCTACTGCAAAAGAGTGAGAAACGGCCCAAATTCCCGCAAGTTTTCGTCAAATAGGCCTGCTATTCTCCTCAAATTTGCGAAATTTTTGTCTCGTTCTCACTCTTTTTCGTTACGGACATAATTCTCGGACAGCCTCATAGATCATTGATTTTGGACAAGAGTGAAATAAAGAAAATTCAGAATTCAAGAAAAGCCGGGCGGGAAAACGGGAGAGTTAGGGTATTGACAAAAACAAGATGAGACCTTTGCAAGAGGATAGCGCTGACGCTTCACTTCGTGCAAAATTTGAAGCCTGACGCCGCATCACGAAAAAATGGCA
>JAUVFC010000014.1 GCA_030594505.1 Desulfobacterales bacterium | reverse complement strand
CACATAAGAAAATGAAATACACCACCAACTTCCTTGGGACTGAGCATTAGACTCTCTACTGGAACCCGACCATCCCCCTGAGATCGACTGCTGCATTGAAGATCATTCTCATTAGAAGAATCGAATATAAGATCATTTCGATTATCCTTGTTGTTTAAAAAAGCATATTTTAAGGTAGGCTTGCAATGCCCCCCAAAAATAATGACGCGATTTGGACTGCAATTTGGAGAATAGGTAAATTGTATTTCTTGTTTCCTAACATCCAAAAAATCAATGACTTGTTTTAGCTTGTTCTCTTCATAGTTTATTTCCGGCTGATCATTAATAGCGCGGTAAAAATAATAAGCGTCTTTCAGCTGGAATTTGAGAAAACGTTTGGCAACCGGTTCTTCTGAAGGGATTAAATTATATTCTGCCCATTTTGTTACTACTTTATTGAAATCAATATCTTCACCGCTCAAACCCCAATCTTTATTTGGTATAGATGTACAATCCAACCGGCACAAGGCTCCTTTATAACGGGGAAGAAGTTGGAACATTGATGGCCAAGAAAAGATAACCGGACGGGTTTTTGCTTTAGTATAAAAATGGAAGATTGATTCAGGATATTCACCTTCAAATAGAGCTTTAAGACTATCCATTGATCCAAGATTAGGAGTCGCTAACATAATTAATTTATTCGTTTGATCACACCCATCAAGCATTTTCAGATAATACCGTGATACCAGTCCTCCCATACTGTGTGCTATTATATTGACACGCACTTGCCCCTTAGAATTTACCAAATTCTTATTTTCAAGTTGCTTCCAATAGGCGTCAAAGGTTTTTCCCAGTGAGTCTTCCAGAAAACTTCGGTATTTTTTTTGGACATATTTTACCAGTACGGCAAGTCTGACCGCGGCAATCCGGTTATCTAAGCGCCAGTCATAAGAGAAGGTAACCAAAGTATTTTCATCGTATCCTACTTCCCCTAATAATTTTCTGATATCATCATAAACAGGAATTTTGAATATAGTCCATTTACGAAAGCCAATCCGATAGGCTTTCATAATACCACCAGAACTGATATTGGTTTTATGATAATACTGTTTGAAATTGCCTTGTAGCTGAGAGGCTAAATCTAACTGCAGATCATCAAATCTATGCCGTGTCGCTACTCGATAACTCTTCCCCCATACTTCTTTATTTCCCTTTTTCAGGATGGATCCCTTAATACCTGGTACCAAAATAACTGGCAAACGCACTTTTCTTGAATCGCTGAAACGTTGGCGGTACGGGACAAACTCATCAAAATCAGCTATAGGAATCTGTGCGCAGGAAGCCGCACCAAACAAAATTAAAAACAGCGTCAACAGTCTCTTTAACAATGAAATTCGCATCTTCTTGCCTCCACTCCTCAATTTGGGGTAACGGAATCAGGGGAACCGGGGATGGGCCGTTCTGAATTGATTCACCGCGGTACACCGTAAAGGAATATCGTGAAAACAATCCCAGGAGACAGCCGTTCGGAGTATGTCAAAACACCGCCACCTATGTACCTGCCGGAGCTAATGACAAAAAGGGAAGGGGTTTTTCGACTTTTTTACAAAACCATCATTTTTTACACGTAACAAAAATCTACTTTGACCCTATCTTAAGTGAATAAAGCCTTACGATACACTCTTTGTTGTAGCTCAGAACAAGCCGAAGTCTCACCACATTTCCTGAGGGTTCAAGGCGAATGCGATAGAGCGCCCGTCCTTTTCTGAGGCGGAACGTGCGCATCTCTTTTCCATTAAATCCATCGCCGGTATCAAAATAGATAGCGCCTGTATCGCGTACTGAAAAAGAGACGACCTCCATTTCAATCAAGACCGACTCCGCCTTTCGAGGAGATATATATATAGGTCGCGACACTATAAAACCATCTGCCCCGGAGGCGCTATATTCTGTAAAGTCTTCCCCTTCCCTTTGTAAGACCATCTGGTGTGACCCTTGCCATGTCTTTCCGTTTCCACCTTTACCCCAGTAAAAATCAGGCCCCTGGCCCGAATTAGGATAGATCAAAAAGAGAACCGCAGCAAAGACAATACTCGAACCAATCTTTACCCGTTTTAAAGCGTCCCCCTGTGATAAAGAGAGAAAACCGAGGCACAGAGGAAGAACAAGAAAAATCACCGCCCTTACAATAAAGTAAAGAGGCGCCGGCCCGGAATAGGCCGTAATCCCGGAAGATAAAGAAACAGGCAATAACTGATCGGCAAGCAAGGCAAGCAAACAGTAGGAAAGCGCCATGACAAAAAGGTTTCTGGTCTTCATAAAATAGAACGACCATAAAAAGCCGACAACCAGGCTAATCGCAAAAAGCCAGATATTGGGCAAATGAATAAGACTAAAAAAGAGCGCGCTGCAAGAAGCAGCCGAAAGGAAACCTTTCTCCGTGCGAATATCGAACGCCCGGGCAAAGTTTGTATTAAATATTGAAAGGAAGAGGAACTGGTACACCAATCCCAAAAACAGATAACCCGCGAATTTCCCTCCAAGGGTAACCAGAAAAAAGGAAGACCTTGCTTCTCGCACAGGTGTATCGGTCAAAAAGGGAAGATTAGGGAAGATCTGAAAGAAGAAGTTCGCGGCAATAATAACCAGGGCGCCTAAACCGCTCGCTTTCAGAAAGGGAATAATCCCCTTTCTGTAATTGTCCCATCGGATTATCACCGGCAACAGGACAAAGAGTAAAAGCAAAAGGAACGGCAAACCCCACATAGATATCTCCCAGACCCTCTCCTTGGTAATTGCAAACAGGCGGGAAATATACTCATGAAATGCGAAGACCGCGGCTATAAATAAGAAGCAGGTCCCCCCTAAGGTAGCGACAACCTCCTTCCAATATCTCTTCAGTCCGGCCGGCCGTTTCCCTGCAGAGCAGAAAAACCGTCTGGGTGATCCGATCCCCCTTGCATCAAAGAAGTAAAACCATATACTCCGTTGGTCCGGTCTCAGGAAAAATTTTTTTTCAATGAAATAATGAAGGACAGGACTGATAAAAACCAGATAGATAAACTGTGCCCCAAAGGCAAGATAAATCCATGCAAGGGAAGTATCGAGGATGGAAGACCAAACCGTCCACAGAACAAACGCATATACCACAAACGGCTCGGCAAGGTTCCAGAAACGGATCCATTCCACAGCAGGTGAATCGGCTTCATTGATAACAACAATGCCTGAATCTTCGTCCCAGTGTTTTTCCATGTATGATGTCACTTGTGAATGGTGGCTAACAGAACAGTGCCCGTTACTTTCCTCAATAATTATAGAATGTCAAAGAGATACGATAAAATCAAGGCAAAAAGCAGCGTCCTTAGACAAAAAGAATGCAAAGCATACTGCCGGATGCAAACAGAAACTATCAGAAAAGTTGCCGGTCACATACGGAACATAGTCAAAAAGTCGATTCATTTGTCTTAACTTCCGGGAGTTTGACATCATTTTTTCTTTGTGTCATTATTGCCTTATGCAAGCAATAAATTGGTTGAATTTATTGTACTATACAAAATTATTAACCAACGATCCGGAAAGGATCTTCGCATGATCTACTTAGACCATAATGCCACCACTCCTGTTGCGCCGGAGGCAGCCGAGGCCATGACCCCGTATCTCTACAACAAGTTTGGGAATCCAAGCAGTGGCTATTCCCTGGGGCAAGAGGCGAAAGAGGCGGTGGAAGCGGCGCGGTTTCAGGTGGCCGACCTCCTTGGATGCGACGCGGAAGAAGTCTGCTTTACCAGCGGCGGGACCGAGGCGAACAATATGGCGATCAAGGGGGTCGCCCATACCTTTAAAAAAAGGAACGCATATCATCACCACTTCGATAGAACACCCTGCCGTCACCAATCCTGCCCTGTTTTTGTTGAATCAGGGGTATGATGTGACCTTTGTCCGGGTGGATAACACCGGCATGGTTGATCCGGGCGACATAAAAAAAGCGATAAAAGATACCACTATCCTCATTTCCGTTATGCATGCCAACAATGAAACCGGGACAGTAGAGCCGATTGAAGAGATAGGAAAGATCGCCCGTGCATCGGATATCCTCTTCCATACGGATGCGGCCCAATCAGTGGGAAAGATAGGGACCGATGTTACGGAGCTGAATGTGGACTTTTTGTCGGTTACAGGGCATAAGGTATATGCCCCCAAAGGGGTGGGAGCGGTATATATCCGCAACGGGATTAAGATAGCGCCGTTGATACATGGTTCGGGACAGGAAAGAGGCCGGCGGGCGGGAACGGAAAATGTGCTGTCGGCGGTTGGTTTGGGCGCGGCCTGCGCTCTCGCCAAAGAGAGGCTGGAAGACGATTCCCTTCGCATTCACCGCCTCAGAGATCGGCTTCATGAACGACTCCTTTCCGAGATCCCGGATCTCGTTTTGAACGGTCACCCGGAAAGACGGATTCCGAATACATTGAACGTCTCATTTCCAGGGATAGATGGGAGAGAGTTGCTTAAGCGCCTTCCTGACATTTGTGCCTCAACTGGAGCGGCCTGCCATGAACGATCAGTGAAGCTTTCTCACGTACTTGCCGCCATGAATGTCCCTGAGTCGGCAGGAAGAGGCGCTGTTCGACTCTCCTTGGGGCGAGAGAATACCGAGAAGGAGACCGATCAGGCGGCGGAAATGATCATTGCCGTCTATAAAAAATTGCGGGGGTGATTTTAAACCACCCAGAATAGATTCCTTGACAGGTAAGCCGTTTGATGTTTATTTGATATATTAAACAGTTATAGATAGACACTCGTTAGAATTTGATATGATCGGGAGACTATGGCCTCTACTTCCAGGAAAAAGGGCGGATATTACCGCCACCCCGCGTTTAAGGGGTTAAGCGAGAAGGAACTGATTTCCGTATATAAGCTCGGAAGTATAAACAAAATCACTCCTGGCGGCACCCTTGTTAAAAAAAAGGAGGCGGATCAGACTATATACTTAATTCTGTCGGGCTCGGTTAAGTTAATAATCAATTTGCCCGGTCAAGGTGAAGAGATTGCCATACTTAGACAGGGCGATTGTGTAGTAGAGATTGACTTTATCAAACAGAGGCGCAGCGCTATTTCGACGGTTGCATCAGAACCGGTAACTGTCTTGGCTCTTGACGAACAGAGCATGAATGAGTTGGCATCCAAGAGCCGGTTGTTGATCTATCAAAATTTATACAATCTGACCAAACAACGAATCCATCGTTTCATCATAAAGGGAGCTGAGTTGGCCGGCAAGAACAATTATTTTGTTTCTCGCCTCCGAACTTTCCTCCGGTCAAAAAGTGATGAATACGCCGGTTCGGAAATGATCCAAAAAATGTTAAAGAGTATACCCCGCTTGCCCATGTACGCGACCAAGTTGGCTGTTATGCTCCGTGACGAAAACATATTTACGACTGACGTAGTTAAGTTGGCCAGCTTAGACCCCTCTTTAGTGGGTATAGTCATGAAAACAGTCAATTCGCCATATTATAATTTGCCCAATAAGGTTACAGACTTTCAACATGCGGTTTTACTTCTCGGGTTCGACCAGGTCTACCAATTGGTCATTGCTGATGGTGTCCGCAATATTATGCCCAGCTCTCCCAGGTTTCGGGAACTCCAGTTTCATTCTGCCGCGGTATCTTTTATCGGTTCTGAGATATCCCAACTGTGCGGTATAAAGAAAACAGCGATGTTGGGCACTATAGGATTGTTGCACGACATTGGTAAGAGTGTTATCTTATTATTAAAAAAGCAGCATCCCAAGATGAGTTTGCTTATTGATGCGATGGACGATGCCAGTATTGGGGCGCTCCTTCTGAAAAGGTGGGGTCTCCCGGATGTTATTTGCCAGAGCTTACGGTATCAATACTATCCTGACTTCTTACCTCCGTCAGACATTCCGGAGGAATATCAAGAGAACATCGCGGCCCTGCATATTGCCCACCTCTGCTATGAATACTTGAAAGGAAAGGATGAGATTGAACTGCCTGTAGCGTTTCTTGGCGAGTATATGCACGTGTTGAAGCTTCCGGAAAGCTCGCTCCCCGAGCTTGTGAGAAAGAAGGTTCTGCCGGCGCTGAATAAAAAAAAGAAGACGTTTCCTGAAAATGTTAAACAATTTTTCAAAGAAAGTGAAAGTCGACTCATAGCCCTCAGAAGTGGGGACGGATCATGGGGAGGCTTCTCCTGAAGAAACATAGAAGTTTAGTGAAAAGTTTTCAATTCGCTTGATTGGTCACTTTTTCGGTCCGATCATCTCTTCCGGCCTGACGTATTTGTCAAATTCTTCATCCGTTAAAAGACCCAGTTCAACGGCTGCTTCCTTGAGGCTCTTTCCTTCTGCATGGGCCTTTTGTGCGATCTTTGCAGCGTTGTCATACCCTATTTTTACGTTTAAGGCGGTAACCGGCATCAGGGAATTTTCCATGTTTTTTTTGATCCGTTCCATGTTTGGCTCGATACCGACTACGCACCGGTCATTAAAAGACTCACTTGCGTCTGCAAGGAGCCGGATCGACTGGAGAAGATTGTAGATCATGACCGGCTTGAAGACATTCAGTTCAAAGTTGCCGGATGCCCCTGCCATACTGATAGCGGCATCGTTTCCGATAACCTGAACGCACACCATAGTCATCGCCTCACACTGAGTGGGATTAACTTTCCCCGGCATGATCGAACTCCCCGGCTCGTTGGCAGGGATAATGATCTCGCCGATGCCGCACCGGGGCCCGCTTGCCAGCCACCGTATGTCGTTTGCAATTTTCATTAAACTACAGGCGACTGTTTTAAGAGCCCCGCTTGTCTCTACGAGAGCATCGTGGGCGGCCAATGCCTCGAATCTGTTTTCCGCACAAACAAAAGGATATTTGGTGATGGAGGCTATTTCTTCGACCACCTGTCCTGCATAGGCGGGGTGTGTGTTGAGGCCGGTCCCGACAGCCGTGCCTCCTATCGCCAGTTCCAGGAGATGGGGGAGGGTATTCTGTATTGCCCGGATTCCGTGACTCAGTTGAGAGGCATATCCGGAGAACTCCTGTCCCAGTGTAATAGGGGTGGCATCCTGAAGGTGTGTTCTTCCGACTTTTATAATGTCCTGAAAGGCCCTTGACTTGTCGGCCAGGGTCTCTTCCAGCAAATAAAGCATGGGGAGAAGCCGGCCATTCAATCCCGAGACTGCGGCAATATGCAGGGCGGTGGGAAAGATATCGTTTGAAGATTGAGATTTGTTGCAATGATCGTTGGGATGAATCGGGTCTTTACTTCCCATCTTTCCGCCAAGAATCTCGATAGCGCGGTTGGAGATAACCTCGTTTACATTCATATTGGTATGGGTCCCGCTTCCTGTCTGCCAGACCAACAACGGGAAGTGATCGTCGAGCCTTCCATTGATGATTTCATCGGCTGCCCGGCTTATGATCCGGGCCTTGTCTTCTCCAAAAAGGCCGAGCCCGGCGTTGGTTATCGCCGCCGCTTTTTTGACGATACCCATTGCCCGGATAACCTCACGCGGCATTCGTTCCGTCCCTATCGGGAAATTTTGAAGCGACCGCATGGTCTGGGCGCCATAATACTTATCTGCCGGGACCTCTATCTCTCCGAGACTATCTCTTTCGATCCTGACTTCCATGGGGCAAAACTCCTTTCGATCCCGCTAAGAGTTGAGGTATCTCACAAGGGCGTCTTTTACAGTTTGGGCGTTTTCCAATGCAGGACCTCTACTGCTGTCCACGATGATTTCAGCATCCGGATTTTCTTCGTACGGTATGTCCACTCCGATCACCTCTCCCAGATCTTCGAACTTAGTCCCTTTTTTCTTTCGTTCCAGGGCCCGCCGATACATCTGTGCCGCAACCAGGCCCTCTTTGCGTTTAGATTCCCGTTCAATGCAGATCGCAAGGGGACACCTGACCATCACCTCGATAAACCGTTTGATCTTTTTTCTCGCCCTTTCCCTGTACGACCGTTTATGGGCGGTGGCGTCCATGATTACATTGATTCCGTTTTGCACACGTTCTGCCGCATGATCAACCAACTTCTCATACACAAAATCACGTTCCCCATCGGTATATTTCGGGGCCTGAACATACTTTTTTCGGATAGTGTCCAGCTCAATCCGTTCGCATACTATCCCCTCGTTGGTCAACATCTCACACACAATCTTTGAGATCTTGCTTTTCCCGGAGCCGGGAAGGCCTGTGAACCAGGCTGCCCACCCTTGGAGACCTTTATTCGAGGTATCGGTTGATTTCATTCAGCTCCATCCTGTCTGTTGCAAGGACATTTCTAATGAAGTTAAAAAGTTTTTTTCGTATATCCTCCGGATGATTCGGATACCATTCCGGGGAGGCGATTACGAGGCCGCGAAAGGCGTAAAACGGTTGAATCACCTCGGAAATCTCCTGATCTTTTGTCCCGTCAAGGTAAGTTGCCATATAGGTGTCATGCAATTCCTTGTAAGGGCCGTCCAGCTTGCCGTATCTCAAGAGGGAATAGAGAAGGTAGTTGATGCTCAATGTTGCCACATCGTCGGCTGCTTCCCCGTATTCTCCCCGGCTTCGGTCAAAGGTGGAAAAATCCGTCCCTTCCCGAAATTTTATGTTCCATGGATGGAAATCGCCATGTTCGCGGCAGAGGCGACGGGTATATTGTTTGAGCTTCCAGCGCCATTCAACGCATTGCTTTTCGATCTCACAAAAGGCGTCATCGGAAAAGTATTCATACTGTTGCGGATATCCGTCGATAATTCCCATTATACATTCGCCGTGGCCGACAAGCTCTCTCACCTTTCTTACGTAAAGGTCCGGCTCATCTTTTTTTTCGCCGTGGACCTCCGCCAGATACTCACCAAGCGCCTTTGCTCTCTCAAGATCGAGATCGGTAAGCGGCTCCGTTTGCAGCCGCTTCAGGTCCAAAAAATAATCAGTCCCTTCCACCTTTTCCGTCAATAAAAAGTATGCCCGCGCATCACGAACCGAACGCGCCCCTCCTTGCGCCGCGAAGTAACCTATGTCAAGGGGATGGGCGTGCCTGGGGAGCCGTTGGCCGGCATCATACTGAAACAATAATACCTGGGCCCTGTCCCACAAATACTGGTGGCCGTATTTATCTCTTCGCATTGTAGAAAAGACCACTGACCGGTCTTTACCGTCCTTACGAAACGTGATCAAAAAGGTCTCCCCATATCCCAGCTTTTTTATAGTATCGTCAAATTTCCCCAGCTTGTCGGTTCCAACCAGTTCCACCGGTCCGCCAAAACGCTCTTCAAGGTATTTCTTAAGGGCATTGAGTCGAATAGGGATATCTTTCATTGATTCGATGTCCATGTGTTGCTCCATAGGAGGCTGTCCGAGAATTCTGATCCTACTGCAAAAGTGTGAAAAACGGCCCAAATTCCCGGACAGCCTCCTGGTTAGTGTCCATCCGGAAATGGCATCCTTTGTCCCAATCTGCTACTTCTATAATAGAAAGGGCGTAAGAAACATGCAACAATATAAATAAGCTCATCAAAGACTTTTTGCGAAACCATCAACTTTGATGACTTCGTAAAAAGTCCAAAAACTCCCTCTCCCTCGATGGGAGAGGGCCGGGGTGAGGGGAAATATGACTTTTTTACGCGATCATCAACTTTTGCTAATTGAAAAATTAGTGTTGCGTCCCAAATAGCATTTGCAAAACGGAAAAACTCGGTATAATTATATATAATGTTATTGGTGACTTTTTACGAAACCATTAATATTGATGGTTTCGTAAAAAGCGCCAACAACCTGTCATTTCGAGCGAAGCGAGAAATCTTTATCCTGTAATCTACTGGAAAAATAGGATTTCTCCCTGCGGTCGAAATGACAAATTGGTTGAATCCGACTTTTTACGAGGGCGTCAATATTGGAGTTGTTAACGCTGGAGGTATTAATTTATGACGACTGATATTTTTTGGGGGAATATTTTCAAGATTAAAAGCAAAAAAGACCTCCTCTATTATTTTCTCAAATCCAATCCGATGTTCAACGGTTTTTCATCAAGAGATATCAAAAATATTGAGAAAATAGTACACTTGAGGAAATTTAAAAAGGATGAAATTATTTTCAAGGAGTATGAGCCCGGTACAGGGATGTATGTAATAAAAACCGGTTCCATTAGAATAACAAAGCACAGAAAAAAGGAAGGCGGCGTCTCCGAAGAAGAAGTAATTACAAACCTCAAGCGGAATGATTTTTTTGGTGAATTGACCCTCGTTGAAAAAACAAGATCTCCCCGCACCGCTTCAGCATACGCCAACAATGAATGTGAGTTGGTAGGTTTTTTTAAGCCCGATCTGCTTGAGGTAATCGAACGTAATCCCAAACTCGGCGTAAAGATCATTCTCAGGATAGCCGAGATAATCGGTTCCAGACTAAGGATAACAACGGCATCACTAACTGAAAAAAAAGAGGAAATAAAAAGACTCCGATCGTTACTTCCACAAGACGAAAAAGCTGATCTCTCAAACATAGGATAAGGCATGAAATCTCTTCCGTTTTTAACTCAAAATACATCTCTTGGTAAAAGTTTCATGACTCTCATCAGGATAATAACCGTTCTTTTGATAGTCATGATTCTTATGAGCGGGGGGACTGTTGTCGTCTCTCTTGCCAAAATTACATACCAGGCCATTGAAAGTATTTTTGTCTCTCTCCTGCTCGCAATAGTTCTTGTTTATATTTTGAATCCAATAGTAATATTTCTTGAGAGCTTCAACCTCCCAAGAACCCTTTCAATCATAATCATTTATCTGTTAATAGCTGCTTCATTCGGCGCTTTATTCGGAACTATCATTCCGACAATTGAACGTGAAATTTCATCCCTTCAGCAAGAACTCCCAAGGTATCAGGATAAAATTATTCAATCCATTAATGGCGTGGAAACCTGGATTAGGAATAAGACCCCTCAAGTCGGCAACTTAAATCTATCTGCAAACCTTTCATTCTATATAAAAAAAGAACTGTTAGGTGGAAGCAAATCAGATATACTGATTTCTTCATCAAAAATTATCGGGTCTTTTATCACGCTTCTTGTAATGGCGCCGTTTATAACCTTTTTCTTTTTGAAAGACGGTCCGGCAATGAAAAAAGCTCTAATTGGAACCGTTCCAAACAGGTATTTTGAAATGTCGCTTAATCTTATTTATAAAATTAACATACAGCTGGGTGGATTTGTCAGGGCCCGCCTCCTTGAAGCTCTATGTGTCGGCTTAACCTGTTTTATAGGACTTACATTGCTTGGGGTTAAGTATACCGCTGTCTTAGCAATAATCGCCGGTCTCACAAACCTTATTCCATATATAGGACCTGTTATTGGAGCCATACCGGCTCTTATTATCGCTTTTGTTGACACCGGAAACCCGGCAATGTTGCTTTGGGTGAGCATGGTTTATGGCATCGCACAGTTAATCGATATGCTTGTTATCATTCCTGCTGTTTTTGCGAAAATAGTAAACATGCATCCATTAGCAGTTGTTATTGTAATTATCGTTGGAGGTCAGCTGGGTGGTGTAATCGGAATGATATTGGCCGTACCCGTTTATTCAATAACCAGGGTTACTGTCAAGGAGATTCATACGGGCCTGACCTCTTTAAGGACTTGATTCATTTTGGCAACACACTTTTGAAATACTGTATCGTCTCTTTTAACCCTTGCCGGAGTTGTATGGCAGGCTCCCAGTTGAGTTTCTTTTTTGCCAGCGTAATGTCCGGCTGCCGTTGAGTCGGGTCATTTTCCGGAAGGGATTCATACACGATTTTTGATTTTGATCCTGTCATCTCAACGGCTAACTCTGCAAGCTCTTTGATAGAGAATTCATTCGGATTTCCAAGGTTCACCGGTCCGATAAAGTCCTCACAGTTCATCATCCTGATCATCCCGTCTATCATCTCTGAAACGTAGCAAAAAGACCTGGTCTGGGTTCCGTCTCCATAAATCGTTATTGGTCGATTGGTAAGGGCTTGTATGATAAAATTACTGACTACCCGGCCGTCCGAAATCGCCATCCTCGGGCCATAGGTGTTAAATATTCTGATTATCCTGATATCAACACCGTTTTGTCGGTGATAATCGACCATCAAGGTCTCTGCCACCCTCTTCCCTTCGTCATAACAGCTCCGAGGGCCGATACAATTGACATTCCCCCAGTATGTCTCCTTTTGGGGATGTTCCCCGGGATCACCATATACCTCTGAAGTGGATGCCTGGAGAATCCGCGCCGTTACCCTTTTCGCCAGCCCCAGCATATTGATCGTTCCCATGACATTGGTCTTAACGGTTTTGACGGGATTGTACTGATAATGAACCGGGGAGGCGGGACAGGCCAAATTGTAAATCTGATCTACTTCCAACAAAACAGGCTCGACCAGGTCGTGACGTATAATCTCAAAATTTTTACAGTCCATGAGATGTTCAATATTTTTTTTGGAACCTGTAAAGAAATTATCAAGGCACAATACATCAGCCCCTTCCGCCACCAGACGGTCACATAGATGACTTCCAAGGAAACCGGCCCCTCCGGTCACCAGGATTCTTTTTTTCTTCATATACTCTTATGTCCTCTGTTTTTCAGTACTGAATTTGAACAAAACGTCTCCCTTCTATTTTTACCAGGGCAAGATTCTTGCTCGCATTTCCGGTTTCATCAAAGGAGATAAAACCGGTAACAGAAGGAAATCCTCCTACCTGATGCAGCGATACCTTCAAGGCATTTCGTGTGCACACCGTCGGGTTTTCAACTACCTGAAAAAGCAAATTAGCAATATCATATCCCTGTGCATCTAAAAAAGTTGGTTTCCGCCCAAAGGTGTCTTGAAAATTTTTGACAAACTTCCGCACAACAGGATTTGAATCTTCTACAAAAAAACCGCTTGGGAAAACCGCGCCTTGCACATAACCCGCGGACTGTCTCAATAGCCCCGGGGAATACCAAAGGTTGGTTCCAATGAGTAGGACATCTGTCACATCATTGTATGACAGTTGGGGGGCGATAAGACTTATACTTTTTGACGTATCAGGAATAAAAATCGCGTCAAAATCGATGATCGATTCAGGCCCTTCCGGCTCATCGACTTTTACTTCTTCATCTCCCATATATTCTTCTATTTCTTCCGCGGCTGCCTCTATCGGCTCAACACGCTTATAATAGCGGCCGGTTAATTTTTTAATCGGGGCGGCAAAATCGGTCTGTTTACTTTCATATGATTCGATTCCTACCACTTGTCCCCCTTGCTGAATCAGCTCCTCCCAAAAGAGATTCATAAACCGGATGCCATAGGTATCGTCCGGATAAATAATTGCAAACTTTTTATACCCCAATGTATGTACCACGTAAGGAACAACCGTTTTAATCTGTTGCAAGGGGGTTAAAAAGCTTCTAAATACAAAATCCCCTGTTTTAGTGATATCTTCTTTCTGGGTCAGAGTAATGATGGGGAGTCCCAGATTATGGGCGGTTTCAGCCACATGTTCCGCTGTAATCATTGGCCCGATGATTCCTATTGCCTTCTCCTTTTGAACCAAATACTCCAGCGCACGAGCAGCCACATCAGGATCACTCTTCGAGTCTTTTATAATTAGCCGGACCGGCGTGGCGCCAGGGACGCTATTGCATTCAGCAAGGGCCAACTCTATTCCGGCAAGAACACGGTTGCCAAACTGTCCATAAGTGCCTGTTAAGGGAAGAATACAACCGATCGCCCATTTGTCGATATCAAGACTTTTTTCAAGACGACCCGCGAGTTTCTTGGCATCCCTGGCCAATTTATGCCTTGGGAAATCCCTCAATAGTTCTGAAAGCATCTCTAACGCGCGAGTCTCACGCCCCCGTTGCTCATACAGTTTTGCCTGTTGAAATAAAAAGTAACCGGGAAGTCTATTTTTTTTACACTGCTGGATAAGTATTCTGATCTCCGGCTCGGCAATATCTGCTATCGCCAGTTTCATTTTCTCTAAAAGCCTCTCTTTTTCCTCGTCTTTTGCCAATCGATATGCATCTATATACGATACGACAGCATCGGAGGCCTTTTTTTGCCCCAAGAGGGAATCCCCGATCATGGTAATCAATCGGACCCGTTGTTGGAGCGAAAGCGGCTTTAGAGAAAGAAGGTTCTCGGCATACAGGACAGCCTCCCGGTAATTGTTTTCTTTATAATAAGCAACCGCAATATTAACCCCGGCCTTGTTGACAAAAGCGCTGCGTGGAAAATCAAAAATCAATATCTGATAGGCGCCGCGGGCGCTGGCATAATCTTCCAGCCGCATATAGATGTTCCCCTTCTGCATCAGAAACCTATCAGCAAAAGGACCGGGGGGTGACTGACCAAGATAATCATCGTAGATACGGAGCGCCATTTGATATTCCCCTGCTTGTATAAAATGCTCGGCCTCGCCAAGCATCTTATGTTCCTGAATCATCTCAGGGGGAAGAGGCTCCTCTTTCTTTAATGGGACAACGGCACAGCTACAGACAATAAAGATCCCGACAATAATACTAGGCAGTGCCACGCGAAATTTATTGAGATGTTTTCTATTCTTCAAAGGCTTCAATTTTTCTCCTATTTTAACTGGATGTGTTTACGGGCTGGAATCCATTTTCTACTTCTAATTCTCCCGCAAAACGGATCATTTTTTGCCTTAGAAAGGTCTCATGGTTAATAAAAAACCATAAGCTATATAATCACCGATGTCAAATAGCGGAGTCTTAAAGAGGCTCTTTATATAAACAAATTGACAGCCCAACAAGTTTTGTGTAGATTTTCCGATAAAATCCAATTAACTTAGCTCATAGCAAAAAAGGCAAATTCCTATATTATTTATGAACATGATAGACATCCAAAATCAACCGGATACCAGGAATATCCCTATAGACAAAGTAGGAGTAAAAGATATTTGTTATCCAATTACGGTCTTTGATCGCAAAAACAGGGTTCAGCACACCATAGCCACTATTAATATGTATGTGGATCTCCCCACGCATTTCAAGGGAACCCATATGAGTCGTTTTATAGAAATCCTCCATCTTTTCCGGTCCGAGGTTTCACTGAAAAACATATCGAAAATTTTAAAGCAGATGAAAGCCAGCTTGAATGCAGCTTCAGCACATGTTGAAATCACTTTTCCGTATTTCATCGAAAAAACTGCCCCCGTGAGCAAGTCTAAAGGACTTATCGATTATGCCTGCAGGATAATCGGGAGCAGCGACCACATGGATGCAATAGATCTAATGGCGGAAGTAATAGTTCCAATATCAACCACTTGCCCATGCTCCAAGGAAATCAGCGACTATGGTGCACACAACCAAAGAGGAGAGGTGCGGACAAAGCTTCGTTTTCATAAATTCATCTGGTTTGAAGATATCATCACTCTTGTTGAAAGGTCGGCATCCAGCGATGTCTATGCTATCCTAAAACGCGAAGACGAAAAATATGTTACTGAAAAGGCTTAT
>JAUVFC010000216.1 GCA_030594505.1 Desulfobacterales bacterium | reverse complement strand
ATGTTTCTGGCAGATCTTGGGGCCGAGGTGATCCATATTGAACCGGCCCACGGGGATGATTCAAGGGAATTCGGTCCTTTTGCCGGTAAACGGGATAAAAACCGAAGCGGTTATTTTGTAAGTCTTAACCGTAATAAAAAAAGTCTGGTTTTGGATCTGAAGAGCAATAAAGGAAAACAAATACTGACAAAACTTATCAAAAAATCAGATGTAATTGTGGAAAATTACAGACCGACAACGATGAAAAAACTTGGGTTCAGCTGGGAAGATATTAAAGAAATAAACCCGAGAATTGTCTATGCTTCCATTTGTGGTTTCGGACATGATTCCCTTCCCGGCTATGATACCCGGCCGGCCTATGATATGGTCGCCCAGGGTTACAGCGGTCTCATGAGTATCACGGGACTGGAAGGGGGTCCTCCATGCAGGGTGGGATCCTCTGTCGGGGATATAATTGCCGGTCATCAGGCGGCCATCGGAATACTTGCCGCATTAATCAATCGTGAAAAGACGGGCAAGGGACAACACTATGACGGCTCTATGGTAGATGGTCTGTTTTGCATGCTGGAAAATGCCTCTGTCCGATACACTCTCACGGGCGAAATTCCCTGTTCTCTGGGAAGCGCACATCCCTCTATCGTTCCGTTTCAGGCTTTTAGAACAAAGGATGAAGCCTGGTTCATAGCAGCTATCGGGAATGATGCCCTGTGGGCCAAATACTGTAAAGTGATAGAAAGGGAGGATTTGACCAATGATCCCAGATTCAGGACAAATCCCCTCAGGACAAAAAACAAAACAGAACTCATTCCTGTTCTCGATGTCGAAATGGCAAAGAAGACGAGGCGGGAGTGGTCCGCCATTTTTGATACAGCGGGTCTTCCCTATTCTCCAATCAATAACATGAGGGAGATATGTGAAGATCCACATATCAAATATCGAGGGATGCTTGTAGAAATTGACCAGCCACGCGCGGGTAGAATGAAAATTGCCGGTTCGCCGATTCATTTGTCTAAAACGCCGGGGAAAGTTTATGCACCCGCTCCGCTTCTGGGAGAGCATTCGGAAGAGGTTTTGAAAGATATTCTCGGATATTCTCAAGAAGAAATTGACAAGCTGAAAAAGAAGGGAATTATCAATAACGAAGTGTGAAAGTGTTAAAACAGGGTGAAACGTTTTTTCCGGGGACAGAAGGCGCCGGATATGGGAATGTTTTCATCTGTCGCAGTACTATTGCCGGGTGACAGGATCAGCGCCATGAATAATATGCCTGAAGATGATGTATACATAAATAACAACTATTAACACGAAAGGAAGATAGAGATGGGAGTTACAGAAGACAAAATCAGGGAATTTGAAGAATTAAGAGACAATTTATTGACCATGGGCGGCGAGAAAGCTGTTCAAAAACAGCATGACAGGGGAAAGCTGACAGCTCGAGAGAGAGTCGACCTGCTTTTCGACAAAGACACCTTTCAGGAAGTACAATTGTTTGTGAAGCACCGTTCTGCCCTGTTTGGAATGGACAAAAAAGAGATCAAGGCGGATGGCGTTGTTACCGGCTTTGGCAAGGTTAATGGCCGTACTGTTTTTGTGGCCTCCCAGGATTTTACCAGTTCCGGTGGCAGTCTTGGCGAAATGCACGCCAAAAAGATATGTAAAGTTATGGATATGGCAATGGACGCCAAAAAGCCTTTTATTGCCTTAAATGATTCGGGAGGAGCGCGTATTCAGGAGGGAGTTCCATCCCTGGAAGGTTACGGGGGGATTTTTTATCGCAACACAATCGGGTCGGGGTATATCCCCCAGATCGCTGTAATGATGGGGCCGACTGCCGGGGGAGCTGTTTATTCACCGGCTCTTACGGACTTTGTGTTCATGGTTAAAGAAACCAGCCATATGTATATAACCGGGCCGGATGTAATTAAGGCGGTTATCGGCGAGCAAGTTACTCATGAAGATCTTGGTGGTGCCATAGCCCATGCGACAAAAAGCGGTGTTTGCCACGTTGCTGCGGAAAACGATGAAGATTGCCTCAACAAGGTGAGAAATTTGTTATCCTATCTTCCGGATAGTTGCCATAGCCCTCTGCCTGTCAAAGAGTGTACAGACAGTCCTGATAGAGAATGCCCGGAACTGGATACTATCGTTCCCGACAGAGCAGCGCGTGGTTACGATATGAAAAAAATTATCATGTCAGTTGCGGACGATAATGAGATGTTTGAATCCCATGAGCTTTGGGCACCGAGTGTCACAGTGGCCTTTATCAGGATTATGGGAAAACCTGTCGGTGTTATTGCCAATAATCCAAAGTTCTCCGCAGGTGTCTTGGATTACAAAGCTTCCGACAAGGCGGCACGATTTATCAGGTTCTGCGACGCTTTCAATATACCGCTTCTAACTTTTGCCGATGTCCCCGGATATATGCCCGGAACGGAGCAGGAATGGGCGGGTATTATTACACACGGGGCCAAACTTCTTCACGCATATTCTGAAGCTACTGTGCCTAAGATTACCGTGGATGTTCGCAAGGATTATGGTGGAGCTTACATTGGCATGTGTTCCAAATCTCTTGGAGCTGACTATGTTATGGCCTGGCCTACCGCGCAAATAGCTGTAATGGGTGCGGAAGGGGCATGCAATATAATCTACCGTAAGGAGATCTCCGGCGCCGAGGATCCGGAAGCCAAACGTAAGGAGTTGGTGGCAGCCTATGAAAAGAAATTCAACAATCCATATTTTGTAGCAGAATTAGGCATTGTTGATGAGATTATTGCGCCAAGAGACACAAGGAAAAGGATTGTGGCTCTCCTTGAGACATTTAAGGATAAGGTCGAAGTAAGACATCCTAAAAAGCACAACAACATCCCTCTGTAGTAATCAAACGAAAAACATGGATATCATTGTCTGTGTAAATCTAAAAAGGATTGATACGATCTTAGCCAGGTCGTATCAATCCTTTTTTTTAAAAACCCGGCTTAAATCTGAACAGCTCCGGGCAATAGTTTCCTGCCGGAAGTCTAATGCCTGAAATGTCTCCTGCCCGTAAAGATCATGGCTATGCCGTGTGAGACTATCCTTCATGTTTCAACCGGATTCATCACCGAGAAATAAATCGAGTCTGACCCAATTTCTTCCTTTTGATCACACTAAAGCGTCAAGTCCCTTTCGTTCTACTATATCTAATAACTTTCTTGATGCACCGGTTGGTCGTTTATGACCTTGTTCCCATTTTTGTACAGTAGATGGACTAACGTTAAAGATAGAAGCAAGCGCTGCCTGGCTCAACTTCATTTTCTTCCGAATTGAAACAATTTTTTCCGGTGTATATTCTTTTACTTCAGACAAGCACAAGCTT
>JAUVFC010000007.1 GCA_030594505.1 Desulfobacterales bacterium | reverse complement strand
GTTCATGACGAGCCGGAGGATGACCTCCCCGGAGAGACATCCACGGCATCCGATGTTGGAGAGACTTCTGAATCAGAGGCGGAGAGCATCGCAGAGGAGCAGATAACAGAGATTGCCGAATGTGATGCCAGCGATATTGAGCCGGAGGAAACCTCTGATGAACCTCTTGCGGAAGAGACCCCGGTCGATGTCGAAGTGGAAGAGGAAACTGATGTCGTAACTGAAGGGGAACCGGATACTGATGCGACCGTAGTGACGAAACCAAAAAGACCTCAAACCGTTATAAGAACAATCATTTTAGAGGATTTGGACAAAGACGGTAAGGCTGCTGTCCGGCCATTCGATAAATATCCCGATGTCAAACCGGCGCGCAGGAGAAGACGTGGGCCGGTATATGCGGTTGTTGCTGCTGTCCTTATTATTGCGGCGCTGTATCTTTCCGGTGTATTCGTATTTAAGGAACCACAAGAAGCGCCTGTGTCACGGGAGCGAGTTGAGGATCAGACGGCGGACCTTGCCGAACCTGATGTCAGTGATTCGGAGGGAATATCGGTCAATGCCGGAGAGAAACCAATAAAACCGGTAATACCCCGGAAGCCGGCTTCTGCGGTATCCGGAATGTATAAGGTCAAAAAAGGGGACACACTCTGGGACATCTCTGAGAGCCATACCAAAGACCCATTCAATTATGGAACAATTGCCACTGACAACGAGATTCAAAATCCGGATTTTATACTGCCGGACCAGGTGATTGTGCTCAACCCAACAGGTAAGACAAAAAATAAAAAGAGATAGGGGTTTTCATCTCACAGAATCTTCCCTATTTTCTCAGATAGCTTCGCCACATTGAACGGTTTCTGAATAAAACCGTTACAGCCTCGCTCCACTATCTCAGCGGCTTCACCATCAATGGCATAGCCGCTCAAGAGGACAACTTTTATATCGGGATTGATCTCTTTCAAACGGTCATACGTTTCACCACCACCCATATTGGGCATAACCATGTCCAAAAGAACGATATCGATCTCATCCCGTTTTTTCTTATAAACTTCAACAGCCTCTTTTCCGTCTTTGGCTGTGAGTACTCTGTAGCCTATGGTCTCCAGCAATTCCCGGCCTACTTCCAAGATTATTTCTTCATCGTCTACCAGGAGGACGGTACCGGTATCCTTAATGAATCGATCACTACTCTTGACAGCTTTCCGTACCTTTTTCTCTGTTGCGGGCAGATAAATACTGAAGGTGGTTCCACGCCCTTTCTTAGATGCAACAGTAATGTATCCATCATGGCCTTTTATGATGCCGTAAACAGAAGCCAATCCAAGACCTGTGCCTCTGCCCATCTCTTTCGTCGTAAAAAAAGGCTCAAAGATACGCTTCAGGGTCTTTTTGTCCATGCCTGTGCCCGTGTCTGTCACCGTTAACAGGGCATACTTGCCCGGCTGTGGATCATATACCTTGTCCTTGATATCCTCGTGTGTCGCATGCACGGTTTTTAAGATGAGATTTCCACCACGAGGCATGGCATCCGCAGCATTTACATACAGATTCAAAAGGACCTGCTCAATTTGTCCCTGGTCTGCCTCTATCGCATATAAATCCTCAGAAAACTCTTGCTGGATTGTAATCTCCTTTCTGGTTCTGCCAAAAGTCTCCGAGGTCTCTCGCACTAATTGGTTCAGATTAATCGGTTTGGCCTCATATCTTCCCTGCCTGGCGTATCCAAGAAGCTGCCGGGTCAACTTGACGCCACTTTGAACCTGTTTCTCAATGACTTTCAGCTTTTCATGATGTGGATGTGACGAATCGATGTCTAAAAGCATCAAAGAGGTATGTCCCAGAATGCCCATGAGCAGGTTGTTAAAATCATGGGCAATACCGCCGGCCAGGGTGCCGATAGACTCCATTCTCTGAGCTTGTTGGAGCTGTGCTTCAAGACGCTTCGATTGCGTAATATCCTTGAGCGTATGGGTATAACCTGTCAGTTTCCCCTCGTGATCCAGTATGGGGGAAGTAGAGCATATGAAGATGCCGCTTTCGGGTATGCTCAGCTCTCTGGTGTGGGGCTTTAATGTTTTCATGGTGACAACCAACGGGCATTGCTCGATCGGATGGCTTAGCCCGTGCATTACCTCATAACATTTTTTACCCTCCAATCTTTCCTTGGTAGTGTTCAACGCTTCAGCCGTAGCCTTGTTCACGCGAATAATACGGTGTTCACTGTCCAGCAGCATAACCATATCCGTTACTGCATCAAATGTATTTCTCCAATCTTCCTCCGCCCTCTTGCGCTCGCCGTCCGATTTTTTTTGATCAAGGGCATTGCGCACAGTCTTTAACAACTCTTCGTGCTCAAACGGCTTTCTGAGGTAATCATAAACCCCGCTCCTCAGCGCGGCTACGGCTGACTCTATCGAAGCATGGCCGGTCATAAGGATGGTCAGGGTCTCCGGACATCGACTGTTTATGTAGTCCAGAACCCGCCGGCCATCCATGTCCGGCATGACTATATCCAGAAGGACAAGGTCAAAGGCATTCTCACTCAGACATTTCATAGCGTCTTCGCCTTTATTGCTCGTATGTACTTCGTAAGACTCATCACTTAACAAGACCTTCAGGCTGTCACATATACGAAGTTCATCGTCAACCACGAGAATCTTGGGCACATATGACATTACTACCCCCGAAAACCAACAGGTTCGGTTTTCCATATTTTAGGGAAAAACAGAGTTTGATGTAATCTCGGCAACTGCTCAAATTCAAGCATGGAACATTAACTGGGTAGAGAAGGTTGCAGTATATATGTTGTTATCAACAAATATATAACAATGTGATTTACAAATCAAGTCAACAGTTTTCCAGGTTAACCTCCTGTGAGGGTGTCGCTCCTTGCAAAAGGTCATTCGAACTTTTTTGTAAATATCCTCAAAAATATGTTGTGATGCGACTCCTTACGGGTTATGTTATATTCTAAACGGTACCAAGAACATGGGGAGAAAAAATCTATGCATAAACGAACGGTTGTATGGAACAATTCGCTAATGTTTCCGGTGGTCTTTGCTATACTGCTTGCCGTACTGGTCATGTCGCTCATCATAGGGTGCGCAAGGACAGAAAATGATGAAAAAAAAATAATTCGCTTCATTACATGGAAGCCCAATCAACCGGCGGTTTGGGAGGAAATTTATACGCTTTTTGAGGCTGAGCATCCTGATATTCGCGTCATAAGGGAGGTAGGCCCCCATTCGTCTACAGCCTTTCATGACCTCCTGGCACAGAAGCTCAAAAATCACAGCCCGGATGTGGACGTCTTTTTCATGGATGTTATATGGCCCCCTGAATTCGGTTCGGCCGGCTGGGCGCTGCCCCTTGATGAACTTTTCCCTCCCCGGGAGCAAAAAAATTTTTTGAACGGCCCGATCTTGGCGAATTCCTACAAGGATAATATCTATGGTGTTCCCCTTTTCATTGACAGCGGCATGCTTTACTATCGTAAAGACCTGCTGAAACGCTATGGTTTCAATCCACCTGAAACATGGCCGAAAATGGTTAAACAGGCAAGGGAAATTGTATTCGAAGAGAGCAAGAGAAAAGAAATGTTCGGATTTTCAGGACAGTTCAAACAGTATGAAGGCCTGGTCTGTAATATGATGGAATATATCTTAAGCAATGGAGGGCGTATACTAAATCCGCAGACAGAAAAATGTGAAATTGCGGAAAAACCGGCGGTTGACGCAGTAAGATTTGTGAGAAATGAAATCATAGGGAAAATCGCCCCCAAAGGGGTGCTGACATATCAGGAGCCTGAATCGATCGCCATTTTCATACAAGGCAAAGCAGTCTTTCACAGGAACTGGCCTTACGCGTGGGAGATGTCAAACAATCCTGAACGATCTAAAATAGAGGGCATGGCGGGGATTACAAAACTTCCGCGTTTTTCGGGAAACAAAAGTTACGCCACGCTGGGAGGATGGCAACTCGGGATCAGCAGCTATTCTAAAAACAGGGAGGCCGCCTGGACCTTTGTCCGGTTTTTGACAAGTGAAAAAATTCAAAAACACCTTGCATTAAAGGCAGGACTCGCTCCAACCAGAAAAGCGCTCTATAAGGATACGGAGATCATTCAGGCTTATCCTCAGTTTTCTGATATGAAGACTGTCTTCTTAACCGCCCGGCCCCGTCCAAGGACCCCTCTTTATCCTGCTGTATCCAATGTCTTGCAGCGTTACTTCCACAAGGTGATATCTGATCCGACTTCGGATATAGAAAAAGAAGCTTGTGCCGCTTCACAGGAAATAGACAGGATTATTTCGTTACAGGATTCTGCCCCAGACAATAGCGCCGTGTCGATGACGGAAACCCGCGAAGAGCTCGGCATTGAGACAAAAGACGCCATTTCCGAACGGACATCAGAATAAAGCACGCTTTTGGGTTTTATGGTAATGAAAACAAAATGTTCTTCCATTACAAAAGAGAGGATATTTGCTGCATCATTACTCATACCATGCTTTGTCTTTGTTTGTATATTCGCCTTTTATCCCATCCTTTACTCCTTTTTTTTAAGCCTGCACAGGATAATACTCGGCCTCCCATCCATCGGACAGCCATTCATCGGACTTGAAAACTACAGAGAACTTTTGCACGACAGAATTGCACTGCGTTCTCTAATAACTACATTTGCCTTTGTCTCTGTTTCTACTTTTTTTGAGATACTTTTTGGCCTCATCATTGCCCTCGTTATAAACAGACATTTCAGGGGAAGAGGTCTGGTAAGAGCGGCAATCCTTGTGCCATGGGCAATCCCCACGGTTGTGTCAGCCCAGATGTGGCGGTTTATCTGTAACGACAACTACGGTTTTTTAAACTACATTTTGTTTGGTGCGGACATTTCAAAGTACAGGGCGTGGCTTGCTGATCCCTTTTTTGCCTTTGCGGCTATAGTAACTGCCGACGTATGGAAGACATCGTCTTTTGCAGCGCTCCTGATCCTGGCAGGTCTTCAGACCATCCCGGACGAACTGTATGAAACCGCTAAAATAGACGGGGCCAATGCATGGCAGCGATTTAGAAGAATAACACTCCCCCTTATTAAACCTGCAATACTCATTGCGCTTCTTTTCAGGACTATTGATGCCTTCAGGGTCTTCGACCTCGTCTTTGTCATGACACAGGGAGGACCCGCCGATTCGACGAACGTGCTGCAATTTTACGGATATAAGAAGATCTTTGCCGAGGGGTTTATGGGATATGGTTCGACAATTTCCGTGCTGGTTTTTATAACGGTTTTTGTTTTGTCATTGGTTTATATACGGCTTATAAGAACCCGACTTTTTACTGAAACGTGACCACTATGAAACTATCTAAGTTGATTTTTTGTGGAATAACATTCGTGATTGTCTTTATGAGCCTTCTGCCGTTTGTCTGGTTCGTAAATACCTCGCTGAAAACACAGGCAGAAGTTACGGCGATTCCCCCGAAGCTTGCTTCGTCGGGATCGCTTCATTTCTATCGTTCGACCATCGAAGAACATGATCTCTTACACTATGTAAAAAACAGCGTCATAGTGGCCGGGGCCACTACTTGTATCACCCTTTTTATCTCTATCCTTTCAGCTTATGTGCTTGCACGTCTGAGATTGAAATACAAAGGAGTGATTATGGGAAGCCTCCTTCTTGTGTCCATGTTTCCACAGATATCAATAGCAGGACCGGTATGGAAGATCATGCAATCCCTGGGATGGTTAAACACCTATCAAGGACTCATAATCCCTTATGTAACTCTTACGTTGCCGCTCGGCATCTGGATATTGACCGGTTTTTTCAGGGAACTCCCAAAAGAGCTTGAGGATGCCGCAAGGATTGATGGATGCAATCGTATCCAGACCCTTTATAAGATCGTGGTTCCGCTTGCAGCCCCGGGAATTTTTACCGCGGCGATACTCGTCTTTATTTACGCATGGAATGAATTTTTCTTTGCGCTTCTTATTATGACACAACGCAAATTTCAAACACTACCTATCGGCATCGCATTATTCCAGGGGCAGTATACTTTACCCTGGGGAGAAATTGCTGCTGCCTCTACAGTGGCTACCGTGCCCCTTGTCCTGCTTGTCTTTTTCTTTCAGAAAAGAATTGTCAGCGGACTATCAGCGGGGGCGGTAAAAGGATAATTATGGCGGGATTAACAATAAAGAACCTGAAAAAATCATTCGGCAGCAACACGATTATACAGAATATATACTTTGAAGTTTCAGATGGAGAGTTTTGTATACTGCTCGGACCGTCAGGATGCGGAAAGACTACAATGCTCAGAATCATTGCGGGACTGGAACAGCATGACGCGGGTGAACTATTCATAGGAGACAGGGAGGTAAGCAACCTTAGCCCGAAAGAAAGAGATGTTGCCATGGTCTTTCAGAGTTATGCCCTTTATCCTCACATGAATGTGTATGAAAACATGGCATTCTCACTGAAAATTAAAAAGCTGTCAAAGGAGAGACTCGATAACAAGGTGAGACATGCTGCAAGGCTTTTGGGCATAGAACCTTTGCTGGATAGAAAGCCAGGGCAATTGTCAGGAGGTCAGAAGCAGAGGGTTGCTATTGGACGGGCAATTGTCAGAAGCCCTCAGCTTTTCCTTTTTGACGAGCCCCTTTCCAATCTCGATGCCAGACTCCGCAGCACCATGAGGGTGGAACTCGCGAGGCTTCATCAAAAATTAGGAACTACCATTGTATATGTTACCCATGACCAGACAGAAGCAATGACCCTGGGGGACAAGATTATATTGTTGGATAAAGGCGTTATCCAACAGGTAGGCCCCCCGCAGAAATTATACAAAAAACCGTCAAATCTCTTTGTGGCCACCTTTATCGGGAGTCCCCGGATAAATCTTATTGAAGGAGGCATCGTTGTTGATGAAGGCAAAATATTCTTCAAATCCAGAGGCCTCACAATTGATCTTAGCTCAATGGACAAACTGAAAAAATATTCAGCCCGTAAAGTGACAATAGGAATAAGACCGGGGTTATTAATGCCGGGAAACGGCCCTTTTGTTGGTTCTCTGGAAGTTGTTGAGCATCTTGGATCGGAAACCATTCTTTATGTAAATACTATTAATGGAAGAATCATAGCCAGGGCGCCGTCGAATTTTTATGGTAAAGTCGGAGAGAAAATATCGCTCGCATTAAGAACTACGAATATTCATCTGTTCTATAAAGGGATAAGAATTTGATCCCTGCAACACTCACCTTTCCAGTCGATTCATCCATGTCAAACTTGACAGGAAGAAATTTTTCTATTAACCGGGCATTGGTACGCAGGTGGGGGGTAATCCGGTTGGTAATAAACGTTGATCTACCAGTGGCAAGCGCCATATAGAGAAGCAATTGATCGGCCAAATGCTCGTCGACACCCGCCTTTGTTTGCATAAACTTAAAAAATTCGTTGCAGGCATCGTTTGCAACCTGTTCGGAAGGCTTCCCCCTTTCCCCCAGGGAGGTAAAACCAGCGAGCCCTTTTTCAAATACGGATCCGATAAAGACCACAGTCCCTTGCCCGGGAGACAGAGCTTGAATTAACTCTGTTTCAGGCAAATAACCTTTTTTGCTGAGCCGGGTAAGAGCCTGATCCCTTTGCCTTTCGCCGATCTTGCGTGGGAGGTTGGAAAGTGCGGACAGAAGATATAGCTTGTATAACTTTCCTTGTTTAACCAGCTTCAACGGCATAAGTTTTTGGACCGGTGTTAACGATGCTGTGATCTTTCCTCCTCCCTTTGGGTACCAACCCCATCGGTCGATTTCCAGAGAGACGGTTATTCCCATACCGTGTAAGGCGGGGAGAAATATCTCCTTGAGATAATGAAAGCAGGGGCTCCAGGCCACATGAGTTCCCCCTATGATCGTAATTTTAGAAGGGCCTTTCCCTCGGAGCAAAACCGGAAGCACGGTCTGGAAGACGAGCCCGGTTGATCCGGCAGTGCCGATATCAAAAGTGTAGTCTCCCGACCTCAGGTCGCGGGGCTCAAAGTAGAGGCGCTGAGAGCCGACCTCTCCCCCTTCGACCCTGGCTGCTGTAATGGCGGAAAGGGCCTTAATTCCGGTCAGGTGCTGGGGGCGCAGTCCGGGAATCTTACGGCCTCCCCGGATATGGGTGATCTCTACCGGTCTTTGGAGTAAAGACGCCAAAGATAGCGTTGTCCTGAGAATTTGGCCGCCCCCCTCACCGAGGCGGCCGTCTATTCGAAGCGCCATGAAGGTTGTCTATTGCACCCTCTAAACTCTTGATAATCGCATACTATTAGTTACTTTTTATCCGCCGCCTTCAGGTTTTTCACAGCCTTCATGGCGTCTTCCCTCAGCGGACTCTGCGGGTACCGGGCCAGGAATTCATCAAAGGTCTTTAATGACTCCCCGGTATTTCCGTTAATCGCGTATTCAAGGGCGCTCTTAAACTTATCCAGTTCATCGGCCGCGACCTCTCCGTCGATTTCTTTGCCTTTCCAATACAGGGCATCGGCCGAGTCAGCCGGCGCTCCTCTTACGCCTCCCACAGCCGTTGTCGCGGCGCTCTTCTTTTTGGGCGTTATTGTCTCAATCTTGCTCTTCAGCTTTGACCAAAAGCCCCCCTCGCCCTTTTCCTCAGCATACGATACGGCCACGACCATGAAAAGTGCCAGACATGTGATAAAAATCTTTTTCATCTTAAATACCTCCTTTACATTACATTCATAAGTTCCATCGCTATTGCCTTGTGTTTTTTTGAGACCTCCGGATTGATTTTGTTTGCCTTTTTAAAAGCTTCCCTCGCCTTATCTTTAATTTTCAACTTCAGGTAGCACCTTGTAAGATTAATCCATATATAGGAGTCTTTCGGATCAAGCGCTGTGGCCTTTTCATAAGCAGGCCTGGCCTTGGTGTACTTTTTATCAAGGAAATACACATTCCCCAGATTGTTCTTAAGCGCCGCGTTTTTCGGGTCCTGTGCAAGCCCTTTCTTAAAGGCCTTCAGCGCCTCCACTGTCTCGCCCGCCCGAGCATATACGATGCCAAGCTGCATCAGGGCGTTCACGTTTTTCGGGGCTGACCTTAACGTATCGATATGTTTCTTGCTCATGAGTCTTACACGTATCTTCCGGATCGTCTTTGATTCGTCGCCGAACCTCTTCTCTATAGCGGCCCTCATGACAGAATCCGGCCTCCACTCGGATATGGGCAGATTCGCAGGCTTGAACTTGTTCCAGGCGCTCCTTATATCCATGACGTCCATTCCCTTTCCTTCCCGCTCGTAGTAGCTCCTGCTCCCTGCTTCCCATGCCTTCATAAATGATGCGCCGACAAGGGTCACCTCCACAGGGACCCAGGCATAACCGTCCCGTATCACCAGCATCCCGTCCAGCGTGTCGGATCCCTCCGTCCCTTCAATGCCGGTGGAAAACATCATCAGTATGTGGCCGGAATAAAAGAGCAGCTTCGTTGGTATGCCGATACTTTCCAGCATCGCGGAATAGAGGCTTGTCAGGTCGTCGCAATCACCGGACTTGCGTTTAAGCGTTTCCCTCGGATACTGAATGTAATCAACGAAGTCGGTCTTTCCGGATGTGACCTGATACGGATTGCTCGGGTCCTGCATATAGGTGAGCCCAAGGACGCCGAGGGCGTCAAATAGTGCGCCGGCATATAGAAGAGGGTCATTGGCATCACTGTACTGCGTGACGACCGACCTTACAAACTCAAGAACCGTGGGGTCCTTCGGCGTAATGAACGTAGCTATCCTGTTCCTTTCATTCCACCCCATGCGGTGCTTCTCGTAGATATTTATGGTATGACCCTTAGAAAACGTTTTGAGCGTCCCGTGCTCATAGTATGAGACCTTTATTTCTGTCTGCACGGGTGTATCTTCCGTAACATTCAGAATCTTGTTGTTGAAGACCGCCTTGAGGACAAATTCCCGGCTTTCTCCCGGCGGAAGGTCTTCAATCTCCATCTCAGACGGAAAATCCATAAACTCTTTAATGCTAAAAGCGATCTTGAGCCTGGAGATATGGTCCTTTGTGTTGTTTACTATATTGATGCGCCCTATTCCCTCGTTCTCATAAATCTTGTAAGTGTTTGAAAATACATCATGCATCTGACGCACGTCGATTTCAAGGGGCGGCCTGGTGGATACAAGCGTGGTGACCGTTACGGATACCTTTTCGCTGTCAACGCCGTCAGTGCTGACAGCGCTGAGCCAGTAAGTATAAGTAGTGTCGGAAGCGATAGACATCTCGGTGAAGGCGGTGGATTCGGTCCTTCCCACCTCTTTAAGTTTGCCCTCTTCTTCCCTGTATATGACGTAGCAGGCCGTGAAATCTTCATTGTTGCGCTCCCAGGAGAAATCAACGGACCGGTCCTTTGCGACGGCTTTCAACCCCGAAGGCCGGGAAAGCACATATCTGCCAGGCACGGCGCTTGCGGCCCCGCTCTTTATACTGTCATTCCCTTCCCTTGCAGCGGCGCTGATACGGTAATAATACTTCTTGTCAGGCAATACGTCGCAATCTTTATATGAATTTGCTTTTACGGCGGCTATCTCCTTGAATTCCGTGCTGCTGTCTTCGGATCTGTAGACCCGATATGTCTCCACAAAAGTCTCGGGGTTTTTGTCCCATGCAAGTTCTACATTCCTCATTCCACCATTTGCCGTCATGTTGACAGGGGTCGAGGGAGTGTGCAGAGTCTTGAAGATCTGTATCCTGTTGTTCCCCGTATCCGATACCAAAAATACGACATCGTCTACCGCAACGATGGACGAGCTTTTTTTGAAACCCCCTTTACCGGTCCCTTTCGACCCGAACGCCCTGAGGAATTTCCCTGACTTGGTGAAGACCTTCACACTGTTTACCCCGGCATCCAGGACAAATATCTCGTTGCCGGTTACGGCCATGCTCACAGGGTCATCAAACCGCCACCTGTATTCGCTCTCGCCTCCGAACTCCATTAACATACGCCCTTCATCGGAATAAAGCGAGACCGTCTTCTTCTCATCGTCCAGCACGTATAAAGTGCCATCACTGCCAAGAACAATTGCCAGAGGGCTCTTCATTAAGCCCCCCCCTCCTATAATATTCAGAAAAACGCCGTCGGTATTAAATGCCTGTATCCTCTCGTTTCCCCTGTCGGCAACGTATATTATCCCATTTTTCGAAATAGCGATATCAGCGGGGTCGGAGAAATAGCCCTCCTTGCTGCCCGAAGAGCCTATGGAAAGGAGGATTTGTCCGTGTTCATCCAGCTTAAGCAAACGTTTTTTCGCCTTGTCCACCACCCAGAGAAAACCCTCATGATCCACGGCAACAGAGACGGGACGGCATTTAGACACCTTCAGAGTCTTAACCACCCTGTTGTTTTCTATAATGATAACGGTACGTTCTTTTTCATTTACGGCATACAGATTTTTCCTGCTTTTCGAGTATATTTTATTTGCTTTTGTGTTGATTTCGCCAAGCCATTTAATAGTGCTGGGCGGGGGCAATTTTTCAGGCCATCCACTGCCATTGTTTTTAGGGAAAAATACCTGAACTATGCCTCTCTTGGTGTCGGCCGCGTAAACCTTCCCTTTTCTGTCCACCGTAATACCGGCCATGGTCCTGAACTGTGCCCTTCCCGTACCCTGTGAGCCAAATGCAAAAAGACGTTTGCCGTTGAAATCGTATTTATTTATGTTGTACTTGGCCGCATTCGAGATATAGACCCCGTCCCTGTCCAGGGCAATCGAATAAGGTTTTATGTCTTCGGCAATGATTTTTAAAAACTTCCCGGCATGGTCGAATATCATTACCTTTCTGTCGGCGCTGTTCACCCCGTAAATAAGTCCGTTGTGGTCCACGACCACATCGGTTGGATCTTCAAGCAACACATCTTCCGCGCCTTCAGTCCCTATAGAGCCCATATACACGCCATTGGGGCCGAAGAACTGTATCCTGTCGTTTCCCTTATCGGCCACATATATCACGCCATTGTATACAAAAATCCCCGTGGGGGTGTTGAACTCTTTAGGACCGCTCCCCTTCTCGCCGAAACTGTCCAGATACTCCCCGTCTCTGGAGAAGATTACCACCTTCCCCAGAGCGTCATCGGTAACAAATATCTTGTCTTCGTAAATGTCGATTCCGACCGGCCGTTTAATAATCGGCTCTTTGCCTTTGACCTTGCCTCCAAGTGTAAACAAGGTTTCGCCGTTCCCGGAAAAGACCCTGACAGTTCCGTCCTTCTGGGTCGTATATATTCTGCCTTCTTCGTCTACCTCGATAAACAAGGGCCGGCCGACTTTAATCTCGCTTATGAATTTGATGTCGTGAATGGCAAACACAGGCAAAGGCAAGGCCAGAATTAAAAATACCAGTAATAATCTACGCATCTTGATTCTCCTCCCGGCACATGTCCCTCAGGGCGTAGATACTGACGGGAATATGTTTTCCCTTTACAGTCACCTCCCCCATGGGCTCTGCCACCACAATGTCTTTCACCCTCGCGTACACGGAACCGGTAATCACCGGACAGTTAACGTCCCTGCTTTCGTTCTGTATCCTGTAAGTGAGGTTTACGTTGTCGCCGATTACAGTGTACTCCATCTTTTTCCCTTTAGCTCCGATATTGCCTGCGATAACCTCGCCGGTGTTGATCCCGATTCCGAAAGAGAAGGGCTCAGTCCCTTCCGCCACCCATTTTCTTTGCAGACCCTCCATCCTTCTTATCATCTCACGAGCACACCTGACGGCAAGCTCCGCATGATCCGCCTGCTCAATGGGAGCGCCCCAGTAAGCCAGTATCCCATCGCCGAGGAACTTGTCCAGCGTGCCTTCGTGCTCTAATATCACATTGGTCATCTCGGCCAGGTAATCGTTAAGTATATTAACCACATCTTGCGGTCTCCGCTTTTCGCTGTATGTAGTGTAGTTCTTTATGTCGGCAAACATAATGGTAATTACCTTGTTGTCACCGCCTATTTTTGCCGATTCGGGATTCCTTATCAGTTCGTCCACCACCTTTTTCGATACATAGCTTGAGAACATGGAGCGTATCTCTTTCGCTTTCCTGTCAAGGTAGAAGAACCTCAGATACGCGGTGACGGAATAAGAGAGCACCACGCTGAATATGGGATAAACCATGCTTACCCACCTTCCTGCAAGGAACATCAGGTACGAAAAAAAGACATAGCCTGCCGCAAGGACCAGCACCAGCGGAAAAGACACAGAAACTCTGAGGCTTGCTGTTATTAAAGAAATAACAATACCCAGGGCGGCTATGGACAGCAGGTCAATGAGCGTCTCTATGCCTCCCCGCCGCATGAAGTCCCCCCTCAGGATGTTGTCGGCAACATTGGCGTTGAGTTCGACCCCGCTGCTGTTGTTGGAAAAAGGTGTTACCCTCATGTCATAAATGCCGATGGCGGTGGCTCCCACGAAAACAACCTTGTCCTTTAACTGCCCGGGAGCGATCCGCCCCTTTATCACGTCCGAAAATGAAAATTTTTTATAAGCGCCCGGCGGACCCGTATAATTAATCAACATCCCCGTATCTCTATCAGTAGGAATCGTCTTTGAGCCGAGCGCGACACAGTAGTCCCTCACCTCAATCTCATTTGCCCCCATTGCTTCCATGGCCGCAGTAAGGGCTAATGACGGGTAAAGCTTCCCCTCGTAGGGAACGGCCAGCCTGGTCCACCTTATCACCCCGTCTTCGTCAGGGAAGACATTGATATGCGCGGTGTTTTTCGCCGAGCCGGCCAGCACGGAGATATTGTCAATGATCGAGACCGCTGAACCATCCCCGGACAACTCAAATGCCACCGCAAGGGTCGCTATCCCGGAGTCCTTTATTGATGAGGCCAGTCTCCCGTCAACCTCTGTTGATTCCTCCTCGGAAAAAAGCACGTCAAGGAGCACGGCCTTTGCCCCCGCCTTTGATACAAAATCGATCAGCTCGCGGAACGATTCCCTGGTCCAGGGGAACCTGCCCAGTTCCGCAATACTCCTGTCGTCTATGGCAATTATGACGATATTGCTATTATGCTCTACAGGTCCCCGCATGGCTTTGAATCTCATATCATAAGTCCTTGCCTCAAAGCCCTCAAGAAAACCCATCTGCATATAGTAAACGACCACGACAAAAGCCGCCGTCAGAAAGCCAAGCAAGACCGTGATATATCCAAGCCTCTTTGGAGACATACAAAACGCCTTTTCCCCTGCTGAGGGTCCGTGAAGTTATTACTGCGCGGACCCTAAGAGGGCTACTTTACTCTAACAGTATATTCGGTAGCGTAAAAAAACTCTTTAACGGTTTTTGTGGAGATTAGTGAAAAAATTCGGAAGTTGTGAAAAGGTCAAGCAGGGCTAACCCTCGGTACGCTGAACGGGCCGTCGCATCCGTTTGGTCTCGCCCCTGAGACGCTTGGCATCCAGCCGGCGTTCTTTCGATGCACGCGGCGGTCTTGTCCTGCGGCGGGTTTTGGGCTTTTCGGCCGCCTTGCGAATCAACTCGATCAGCCGGTCGAGCGCGTCCTGACGGTTTCGTTCCTGCGTACGGAATCGCCGGGCGTCGATAATCAGCACCCCGTCTTCGGTAACCCGACTGCCTGCCAGACGGATCAGCCGCTCGCGAACGTCATCGGGCAGTGAGGGTGAGTTTGCCACATCAAAGCGAAGCTGTACGGCCGTGGAGACCTTGTTGACCTTCTGACCGCCCGGTCCCGAGGCGCGGATGAATTCCTCCCGGATTTCGCTCTCGTCAATCGCTATGGCGCCTGTGATGTGAATCACGCCTCTATTACCCCTTCCCGGACTTCAGGCGACGCTGTTTAAGGACCATGGCCCGCCAAAGACGCCTGTAGTAATGAAAACTTGAAAGGAACAGGGCGCCGCCGATTGTGGTATAGATAACAGACAGGTAGTGTTTTGGAATTGGTGAATCGCGCAGAACGATGCCAAGGGTGATCATCAGGGCGATAATCAGATAACTCTTCCACGCCTGGAAAGCGAAGACGCAGCCCTTATCCGAGAGCAGGCAAATCCGATCGATATTTTTCCGGGCGATTCCGGAAAAGCCGAAACGATATGCCGCCAGCGCCAATAAAATACCGAGCAATCCTAAAGGAATGGCCCAACTCGAGCGGATAACCGTGAGCCAGTTGTACGCTATTCGACAAAGCATCACACCTACTGTGCTCCACATCAATCCGGCAAGCGCAAGAAGCAAGTGTTTAGACACGGCCGGTTTCAGTCTCGCGAGCGACATAACTTATCCTCTCTCGATTTTCGCGGCATATTCTCCCTATAATACAAAACTTGATGATTTCGTAAAAAGTCGCAAAATACCCCCTCTCCCTTGTCGAAGATCCCGGACTTTGAGCGGGGATGGGAGAGGGCTGGGGTGAGGGTGAATAAAGATGAATATCTCAAATAGTTATTCCCCCTCCCCTTTATCCCCTCCCACCCCCGCAAGCGGGATCTACGACAAGAGAGGGGGAAATATGACTTTTTACGAGGTCATCAAGTTTTATTATAAAAAACTTATATTTTAAAGACAAGATGGAATGTCACTGTCCGGCCCCCAAAAAAAGCGCTAAAGTTAAAACGTTTTCCAAGCGATTAGGTATACAGGTTCAGGTTGCGGAATTATTTTGAATGGTCGGTAGACCGGAGGAATATTATGACACAGGAGGCCAAATCTCCCTTTATCGAAAAGCTGGTCAAATGCCCCGCGTGCGGACGAATGAGTCCGCAGCGTTCCTTTCTCACACGTATGTTCACACCCAAAACGACAGAGTCCGACCACCATGTAGTCAGTTACACATGGCTGAATCAGAACGCCAAACGAGTCCATCCGCCCCATTATTTTCTTTATTATTGTCCTAATTGTTTTTACACCGATATCAACGATGAGTTCTCGAATCCGAATATCACTCCTTCTTACCGGCGCATAATGAAATCGTTCAACAACGCCGGAGAGAAGCAGAAACAGATCATCGATCTGATGGGGAAGCATGTGCATTATGACGAGATTGATTTCGCCTCAGCGCTGAATCTGCACTTCCTGGCGATTTTCGGGCAAATGCTTCCTCCGAAGGAGGCGCGTGATTGTTATAAGATCGCCCGCCTGTTGCTGCGCGTAGCCTGGCTGTATCGCGAAAACAAGCCAGACGACAGTGACAGTTTCCATCTTCCGAGTGTCGAGGAGATTCTCGAAGGGATGAAGATTTTGGAAATGTCGATGGACAAGGCCCGCAGTAGCTGGGACAGGGTCAGCAATTCGGTCGAGCGCCGTGCCGGCGAACTCGAAAAACAATTCCAGGCCAATGCCGGCAAAAACCCTTACGCACAGAATAGCGCCGGCATCGGGAAACAGTTCGACAGTCTTTTAGGCGAACTGTATCGTCTGAAAACTACCTGTAAACGCGACCTGAGCGGCAAGCTCTTGAGTGGGAATGCCTATGAGGGGGGAGCCTTCTTCTCTTTCCCATCTTACGAGGCGTTCTTCGAGAAACTCAAGTCGGTTTGGCCGTCTGCGCCGGCGGACGAATTGGAGGCCATGCGTGCCGCCATCGCGTATTTTAAGCATTCGATTTCCACCGACTCGCGTTTTGATGATCCCGAAGCGCACTTCTCGGCAATCTCGTTGACAGCCGACCTGATGATTCGGTGTGATGATATTGATGCAGCTCTTACCACGATTGGCACTATCCACAAGGTGGCATTGGACAGTCGCCAGCAGTATATGAAAAAGATGCAGCAAAAGGATATCGACGAGCAGACTAAACGCCGCTTAAAAGTGCAGATAGAACGCACTAATACCTCACTGGGACGGGCCGTCGACCTGCGCCACGAATTGCTGGACAAGTTGTTAAAGCGTGACCTGCCAAAAATCAAGAAGATCCTGGCAAAGCACGAGGGAGCTCCGGCCGAGGAAATCGAAAAAGCCCTGAAGAAAAACGGTATTGCCGAACCGCTGATCCTGCGCATGCAGGATAAAGGCGGGCTGCTCGAAGGCCCCCAAAAGAAGAAGCGCAGTTTTTTCTAATACCGAAGAAAAAACCTGAGCCGGCTTAGCGTCTACCGCCGCCTCCGGGTCCCATACCACCTTTAGGACATATACGCTTGCCACGGGGAGACGGGGTTTCCGGCAGAGTAGCCCCATTTTCCTTCGCACGTTCCAACATTTTATTGTGGTGTTCTAAACGAAACGCTTCACGCTCCTCTTGAGTTTTGAGACTGCGCATCTTATCACGATGTTCTATCCGTTCTTCGGGCGTCATCAATTGACTGCCAAACATCTGCTCTTGCTCCTGTTGCTGCTCCTGCTTGCCTACCTGTTGCTGCTTCTGTTCCGTCACCTGTTGCTGCTTCTGTTCCGTCACCTGTTGCTGCTTCTGTTCCGTCACCTGTTGCTGCTTCTGTTCCGTCACCTGTTGCTGCT
>JAUVFC010000119.1 GCA_030594505.1 Desulfobacterales bacterium | reverse complement strand
CGCAAGGAGGCAGAAGAGGCAAAGACAAAATTGGAAGCCCGGCTCCTCCAGGCACAGAAAATGGAGGCTATCGGCACCATGGCCGGCGGAATTGCCCACGACTTCAACAATATACTTGCGATCATTCTTGGCAACACGGACTTAGCGCTATATGACGGTCCCAAGCGGGATCCGTTGCGGAAAAACCTGGAGGAGATACGCCAGGCATGTTTGCGGGCAAAAAACGTTGTAAGCCAAATCCTAACTTTCAGCCGCCAGACCGAACAGGAACGTAAACCGTTACAACTCAATTCCATTATTAAAGAATCCCTCCGTTTCCTGAGGGCATCGTTGCCCGCAAATATTGAGATTCGTCGAAACATCAAAAGGGAGTCAGGCACAGTCCTGGCCGATCCTACGCAAATCCATCAGGTGCTGATAAATCTTTGTACCAACGCGGCTCACGCCATGCGAAAAAAAGGGGGTGTGCTGGAAGTCAGGCTGGTCGATGTGAATCTGGCCGGCCATTCGGATCTGCCGCCCGGACCTTATGTAAGGCTCGCTGTAAGCGATACGGGCGATGGAATAGAGCCTGAGATCATAGACCGGATATTTGATCCCTATTTTACCACCAAGGCGGTAGGTGAGGGAACAGGACTCGGTTTGGCCGTGATCCACGGGATTGTCGAGAGCCACAATGGAATGGTCACCGTGCACAGTGAAAACGGAAAAGGCACGACCTTCAACGTATTCTTTCCAAGGATTGAAACAGAGGCAACCCTGAAAACCGAGACCTCCGGAGAGACGATTCCCGGAGGCAATGAACGAATTCTTGTTGTCGATGATGAGGAAACCATAGTAAATGTAATAAAAATGATGTTGGAACGCCTTGACTATGAGGTCGTTGCCAGGGCGAACAGCGCCGAGGCCCTGGAAGTCTTTCGGATTCAACCGGACAGATTCGATCTGGTGATCACTGATCAGACCATGCCAAATATGACAGGTGAAATGTTGACCAAAGAACTCAGACACATAAGGTCCGATATTCCGATTATTCTTTGTACCGGATATAGCGAACTGATCACAGAAGAGAAGGCCAAGGCCATGGGTATTCAGGAATTTGTGATGAAGCCGATTGATATGCGCAACCTTGCCGTGATTATTCGGAAGGTGTTGGACAAGAGCCGGTCAAAATCTTTTTGATGGAACGAAGCTCTGATTTTATCTCTTCAAGAGAAACATCATTAAAAGCCCTTTTGTGAGTCTCTGTACCTGATTGAAGTTCCTTTCGCGCTCCAGCAATGGTAAATTTTTTCTCGTAAAGAAGGTGTTTAATCTTTAATACGGTTTCAACATCCTTCTTTCGGTAGAGACGCTGTCCTGTGCGAGCCCGTACCGGCTTAATAGACGGAAATTCTGTTTCCCAGTATCTCAAGACATACGGTTCGACCTCGGCAAGTGCACTTACATCGCCGATCTTAAAATAGCGTTTATCCGGAATTTCTGGCTCTGTGCGCATCATTGATCGCGTCTCTTAAAACACGACTTAACTTAAAGGTAACCACTTTTCTGGCCGGGATCGTGACTGTAGTATCCGTCCTGGGCATTTTTACCAACCGCTCTTTTTTTTCCCGGACCGAAAATTTGCCAAATGACGAAATCTTGACCTCCTCGCCTTCTTGAAGGGAAGCCTTCATAATGTCAAGAGTCGACTCAACGAGCCTTGCTGTCTCCCGCTTAGAAAACCCCAATCGTTCGTGGACCGCTTCGATAATATCCTTCTTCTTCATCACATCTCTCGACGGTTTCGCAAAAAGTCTTTGATGAGCTTATTTTAGTCACCTTTTGTTAGAGGTCCTTAGTGAAGCGAAGCGTAAAAATTGCAAACTGTTTGAGGGCGTTAGCCCGAGTTTTTGCAATTTAGCGAAGCAAACTTAGCACCTCTCAAAAGTGACTAATCAAGCGAATTGAAGACTTTTTGCGAAACCGTCATCTCTTGATTCTCCCTAAGAAGGCCGAAGTTCCGCCTTAAAATGTTCAAGTACTTTTTTGCTGATTTCTTCATGCAGATCATTCACTTCTGCATCTTCCAGGGTCTTTTCCGGTGACCTGTAGATTATCCGGAACGCCACGCTCTTTTTACCTTGAGGAATCGGCTTACCCTCATAGACATCAAATATTTCTATATATTCTATTAAATCTTCCCCAAGTCCCTTTAGATAATCGGTGATACCCTGCACCTCTACCGTGTTGTCTAAAATCAATGCTAAATCTCTGCTTACAGCAGGGAACCGGGAAAAGCCTTTTGAACTTTTCACCTCGGATATCTGAGAAAGAAGTATATCAAAGTTTAAGTCAAATATAAAGACAGGTTTATTTAAATCAAAATTTTTCAATACATCGACAGATATCTCACCCACTTCGCCGAGATATACTTCACCCGAAAATATCTCCGCTGAATACCCTCTCTTCAGATACGGAATGCGAGCATAATCTCCTGGTTTTCGAAAATGGACAGATGGCACATTCAGGCCGTCAAGCATTCTCTCGACGACCCCTTTAATATCGTAAAAATCGACTGTTGTTGCGCCGGCATGCCACGATCTTTCCCGGCGGGATCCTGTCCAGAGGCCGGAAATCATCTCCACCTCTTCAGGGAGCGTATCCTCCTTGGTATGAAAAAAGACCTTTCCTGATTCAAAAATTTTCAAGTCTTCATTATTTTGATTCCGGTTGTGAACCATTGTATTCAAGAGCCCGGGAATCAAAGAGGTTCGCATCACGGTCTGATCTTCCGTAAGCGGATTCAGTATACGAACCATCCGTCGCCGCGAATCGTCTGATGAAACTAATAGTTGATCACAGCTCCTTTCCGCAATAAAGCTATAAGTTATAATCTGAGAAAAACCACACCCGGCTAATGACGCAAACAGACTTTTTCTGCATGGAAGCCTTTGAATCGGTTTATTGGAAGTAACGGGAGCAATAGGATATGTGGTTGCTATCTTGTCGTATCCTTCCAACCGGGCTACTTCCTCCATAAGGTCTACTGGACGTTCAAGATCGACGCGAAAAGTCGGAGGAGTTACCTCCAGATGATCGTTATCAGAAATCTTGACGTTCAATTCGATCGACCCGAGATGATCGGCTATGGCCACAGCGCTCAATTTGGTCCCCAAAAGGCGATTTGTACGGGAAACAGACAGTGAGATAACCCTTTGGGAGGTTGGACGCGGATATTCATCAATAACCCCCTTTGCCATACTCCCACCCGCGGTCTCCAGCATTAACCGTGCGGCGCGATCAAGGGCGCTTATCACACCCCTTGGATCCACACCACGTTCAAACCTGTGGGATGACTCGGTTTTCAGACCGAGACGTTTGGCAGTCCGACGAATACTTATTGGATTAAAATAGGCGCTTTCAATAAGAATATTCTTAGTCTCTGTTACTACCTCTGAATTGAGTCCGCCTATTACGCCGGCGAGAGCCACCGGTTTCCTGCCGTCACAAATCACGAGCATGTCGGAAGAAAGCTTCCTTTCAACTCCATCCAGGGTAGTAAACTGCTCCCCCTCTTTGGCCGTGCGGACAACAATACGGTGTTCTTCAAGGCGGTCAAAATCAAAGGCATGTAACGGCTGACCGTATTCCATCAAGACAAAGTTAGTTACGTCTACCACATTATTTATGGACCGCAATCCGATTGATTCCAATCGACTGCGGAGCCAGAACGGTGAAGTACCGATTTTTACGCCGGAAATAAGCCGTGCGGCATATCGGAAACAATGCTCCGGTGCTTCAATTATCACCGAAGTCTGCTCTGATACGGAACGGTCACCGGAAGGAAGTTGAATCTTCGGATAATTCAAATCTTTTTTGAGAATGGCCGCGATCTCGCGAGCGATCCCCAAAAAACTTAAACAATCGGAACGGTTTGGCGTAAGATCAATCTCCATAAGGGTATCGGACAGGCTCATGGCCGCTTTAACCCTGGTCCCGGGCCTTGCGGTATCGGAAAGTATCAGAATGCCCGAAGTAGCATCACCAAGACCGAGTTCCGCCTCGGAACAGAGCATCCCGTGCGACATTTCTCCCCGTATTGCCGCCTCCCGGACGGTTATGCCGCTGGGGAGTTCAGTGCCCGGAAGCGCTACAGGGACCAGATTTCCGACACGAATGTTCGGTGCACCGCATACGATCGATCGAAACCCTTCTCCCGCATCCACATTACAAATAGACAATTTGTCGGCATTCGGATGCGGGGATATATCTACGATCCTTCCAACTACAACGCTATCAAGACAGGCATATTGATCCGTGACGCTTTCAACTTCAAGCCCCGTCATGGTGAGAGCATGGGCCAATTGGTTGACATCTACATCAACATCCACGTAATCTTTAAGCCAGCTTAGACTAACCTTCATATGTTGTCACTCAGTAAATTTCGTCTAATAGTTGAGTAGTTGAGTTGTCGCTCTCGCTCAGGCGAGGCGGGCGGGTCAGTTTAACCTTGAACCTTGAACCTTGAACCCCTGAACCTGAGCAGTTACTAACCAACTTCATCAAAACTGATGAAGAAATCGAATATCGTTTTCATATAGTTTACGAATGTCTTCAATTCCATATCTCAGCATGGCGATCCTCTCTATCCCCATGCCAAAAGCAAACCCTGTATAGCGATCAGTGTCATAGCCGACATACTTGAAGACGGCAGGATCGACCATGCCTGCGCCGAGTATTTCCAACCAGCCGGTATGGGAACATACCCTGCATCCCTTGCCCCGGCAGATAACACATTCTATGTCCACCTCAGCACTCGGTTCGGTAAACGGAAAAAAGCTGGGACGAAATCTGATGCTTGTAGTTTCATCAAACATCTGATGAACAAATATGGTCAGCATCCCTTTCAGATCGCCGAAAGAGACGTTCTCATCCACCATGAGGCCTTCTGCCTGATGAAACATCGGGGTGTGGGAGATATCGGAATCAACGCGGTAGGCCTTGCCCGGGCCGATCATCCGGATCGGGGGCTGCTTCTTTTCCATGGTTCTAATCTGGATGGGAGAGGTATGGGTACGCAGAACCACATTCTCGGAAATATAGAAAGTATCCTGCATATCCCGGGCCGGGTGGTCTTTCGGAAGGTTCAGCGCCTCAAAGTTATAGTAATCCGATTCAATATCCGGCCCTTCCAAAATCTCAAACCCGAGACGTGAAAAAATATCACTGATCTCCCGCATAATCTGGGTGATGGGATGTAGTGTTCCCCGCAAAAGAGGCCTGCCGGGCAACGTCACATCTATACCTGCCTCAGGTCTCTTTTCCTTTGCGGAGTATTCTTTCAGGGCCTTTCTAAAGGCTTCTTCAAGTAATTTTTTAACTTTGTTGGCTAACAGCCCTATTTTCGGTCTTTCTTCCTGCGGAAGGGAAGAAATATTGCGCAAGCATCCGGTAATAAGTCCTTTTCTGCCCAGATACTTGACCTGCAACGCCTTTATTTCATCCAGACTCAAGTCAGTTTTAAGAAGCGCCAGCGCCTCTTTTTCGATCTTTTCAAGCTCGGCTTTCATGAATATTCCAAAAAACAATATGTATAGGAATTCCCTTTTTCTAAACGTAGTGCAGGGCTTCAGCCCTGCATCATAATGGCAGAGCTAAAGCTCTGCGCTACAAGTCCCGCCGAAGGCGGCTAAATTCTTTGCGCCTTTGTGGTAAAGTCAAACGATTATAAATTCCCTGCGGCAAGTTCGGCTATCTTGCCAAAGCCCGCAGGATCAAATATTGCTATGTCGGCCAGGCTCTTTCGATCCAATGCAATCTTTGCCCCTTTCAATCCGCTT
>JAUVFC010000076.1 GCA_030594505.1 Desulfobacterales bacterium | reverse complement strand
AAGGAATAAAGAGAACCTTGTCTATTGTGCCGCCGTTTGATATATAGTCAAGAATCTGAAGCTTGTTTTACAATTCGGGGGAAGATGACGACAAGGAGTCAAACATGGTCAACCGTGATCGCTTAGCCGGGACATTTACTGACCTGATCCGGATCGACAGTATTTCCAAAAAAGAAGGGGCCTTTGCTCAGGTTATATTCAAGATGTTGGAATCAATGGGCGCACAGGTTTTGGAGGACAATGCCGGGGAAAAGATCGGAAGCGACGCCACCGGGAATATTATCGCAAAATTCAATGGAACCGAAAAGGCTGTCCCTCCTCTTTTGTTAAACGCCCACATTGACACAGTGCAGCCGGGTGAGAATATAAAAGTGCTCTTTTCAGACGATACCTTCCGTAGTGACGGAGCAACCATTCTTGCGGCAGACGACAAGAGCGCTGTGGCCGTTTTGTTGGAGGCGCTCACCGTCCTGAAGGAACAGAACCTGAAACACGGCCCCCTGGAAGTGGTCTTTACCATCTGCGAAGAGATCGGACTTTTGGGCGCAAAACACCTTGACTATTCGATGATCACGGCACAATACGGGTACAGCATAGACGCGACCGACGTGGAGGGGATTGTCACGCGGGCGCCGGGAGCAAATCGTCTCCGGTTTGACGTACACGGCAGAGATGCCCACGCGGGCGCCGCGCCGGAAAAGGGGATCAATGCCATACAGATCGCCTCAAGAGCAATTGCCAACATGACCCTGGGACGCATAGACGACGAAACAACGGCCAACATGGGTGTTATAAAGGGAGGCAAGGCCACGAATATTGTGCCGGATCTGGTGACGGTAGAGGGCGAGGTCAGAAGCCATGATGATAAAAAGCTAAAAGAAGAGACCAAAAAGATCGTAGCGGCCTTTGAGCATGAAGTCGCCGCGTACAAGCAGAACCACCCTTCTGATGACGGACTTCCCGGGATCGATGTATCAGTAGAGTCGGATTTTTCGCATATGAACGTGCCTGAAGAACATATTGTGGTCCGATTAGCACAGAAGGCCGCAAACAGGCAAGGCTATCAATTAGTTTGTAAGGCAAGCGGAGGAGGAAGCGACGCCAATATCTTCGCCGGAAACGGTATTGTGACCGGAATACTCGGCACCGGTATGCGCGATATGCACACCGTGCGGGAATCTGTCCGGCTGAGCGATATGCTACAAAGCGCGGAGCTTATCCTCGAAATTATCCAATTGCACGCGACAAATAAAGGCATATCATGACCTGCGCATACCTTGATTGTTTTGCCGGAATCAGCGGCGATATGTTCCTGGGGGCGCTGATCGACCTCGGGATGCCCGTTGATTTTCTGGAGACTGAATTAAAAAAACTTCCTTTGAATGGTTTCCGCATCAAAACCTCTCCTGAACAAAGGATGGGGATCTCCGGCAGCAGGGTGCGGGTCCTGGCAAATAAAGAAGATCGTCACGCAAGAGATTACAGCAGCATCCGGAACCTTATCGAAGAAAGCCCGCTGTCTGATTTCGTAAAGGAATTAAGCCTTAAGATATTCGGAAGATTGGCCGAGGTGGAAGCCCGCATCCATAACACGCCTGTTGAATCTGTCCACTTTCACGAACTGGGTGGCATAGACACCATAGTTGACATTGTGGGCGCGGCGATCGGGCTTGAATGGCACGGCATAGAAACCATAACCGCTTCCGAAGTACCGACAGGCAAGGGGTTTGTCACATGCGCCCACGGAACCCTCCCTGTTCCGGCGCCTGCCACGATCGCGCTCCTGGCCGGAGTTCCGACGTATGGAACCGATATTCCGCACGAACTGGTCACCCCCACCGGCGCATCGATCCTTGCTTCAACGGCAAACAGTTTCGGCCCCATGCCTCCAATGGTGGTCGATCGTATCGGATACGGCGTGGGGAGCCGCGAACTCGAATCAATACCCAATCTCCTGCGGATTATACTTGGCAAAAAACGCGCCCGAACCGACAGCGACCGCGTAACCATTGTTGAGACCAATATCGACGACATGAACCCTGAGATTTACGGTTTTCTAATGGAACAACTCTTTGTCGAGAGAGCGCTTGATGTGGCGCTGACGCCGATCACCATGAAAAAAAACCGCCCGGGCACGATGGTCCGCGTAATTTGCCAAACAGCGGACAGAGACCGTATCATCCACAGGATACTCCTTGAGACCACTGCCACAGGGGTGCGGTATTATGAGGCAGACCGGGTCAAACTGCCGCGGGAAGCCGCAGATGTCGTCACAAAATACGGGAGGATCCGTGTCAAGCGGATTACCGGCCCGGACGGCAGGGTTTCAATTACCCCGGAGTATGAAGAATGCAAGAGAGTAGCCCTTGAAAAAGGGATTCCAATTAAGGAAGTCTATGGGGCAGTGAAGTTAGCTGATGGCTGATAGCTCATGGCTCATAGTAAGACGAATTGGGGGATTGTGAATTAATAATTCCTAAATCCCCCAATTCCTAAATTTCTAAGCCACTAAATTAATTCACAATGTCATTTAAACAAAAAATCATAGTTCTCCTGGCAACGGGCTGTTATGTGGGATATATTCCTTTTGCGCCCGGAACGTTCGGTTCCCTGATCGCAATCCCGCTCGTATGGCTTTTGTCAAAAATTGCCCTTCCCCTTTCTGTCCTGGCTATTCTCCTCTTTATTGCTCTGTCGATCCGGATTGGCGGTGAAGCTGAAAAGATATTCAACAAAAAAGACAGCGGTTGTATCGTCATCGACGAAGTTGCCGGGATGCTGGCGACATTCTTTCTGATGCCGTGGTCGACTCAAAACATACTGATCGGCTTTGTCCTGTTCAGGGTATTTGATATAGCAAAACCGTTCCCCATACGCCTCATTGACAAAAAGCTCAAGGGGGGACCGGGCGTGGTATTGGATGATATCATGGCCGGAGTGTATGCAAATTTGGCGTTGAGACTCGTTTTGCTGTTTTTACAAGGAAGGACTTAGGTCATGACCTTACTGGAAGAAGAAGTTGCGCAGGTTCTTTCCTCACAAAAACTTACCATCGCGGTAGCGGAATCATGCACCGGAGGCCTCATTGCCTTCCGGTTGACCAACATATCGGGGAGTTCCGCCTTTTTCGAGCGGGGCGCGGTCACTTACAGCAATCAAGCTAAAACAGAGATGCTGGGAGTTGCAAAAGAGGTGATCGAAAAGCACGGGGCGGTGAGCGAACAGACCGCAAAGGCAATGGCGGAAGGGATCAGGAAACAGAGCAGAACCGATTTGGGGCTCTCGGTAACCGGGATAGCCGGGCCGACCGGAGGCACGCCGGGAAAACCGGTAGGCACGGTCTTTATCGCCCTTGCCTCTGACAAAGGGACTGAATGTCAAAAACATCTCTTTCAAGGAGACCGAGCGGCTATCAGGCGGGAAACATCAGAGACGGCCCTCAGGTGGATACGAGATTTATTGTAACTTTTTGATTATCGTCTGGGTCTTGGTTCGAATCGGATCAATCCTTCCAATCCAGGCGGGTTTGGTACGCACCCATACCTTACTAAGGCTGTTATGTTTTGTTCATATGGAATCTTACACAGATTGTTGCCTTTGCAGAAATCACATGGATCTCCTTCCTGTACAATCAACATTACCGGGGCTCCCGTCATCATATCAACATCTATAGCAATAAATGCTCCTGACGCTGTGCAAAAGCATGATGACTCTCCATCCCTTACCATTCCCGTCTGTAAGTTGTACGCTTTATCCCCTAACAGTAATATTCCATTTACCGACCTCTTGTGCCAAGCTTCTGTTAATGTATCATCCTGTTGGGCGACGATCACAAACTCTACTTCTTCTCCTTCTTGCATAACTGTGCCTTGCCCCGCAAGTACCAATATCTCCGCGAATGAAGTTTGTTTACCTGCGAGCACCACCGCGGCCATTATTGGTAAAACTAACAGCGCTACTAATGTTAGCATTCTCCTTCCACTGCTTTTCATATATTTACCCCCTTCCTCTTCATGACCCATGTCCTTGTCCATTTTAAACAGGTATAGCAATTTTCGTTCCTCTTGAAAGATATTGCATTTTCTTAATTTGATTTAATCAATAATATGTACTTCTTTGCCGAAAGTGGAGCCCATGACCTATATATGTTCATCACTTAAATATGCAAAAAACTTCCACTGGCTGTGTAACTTGTTGCACAATTTGTGCAAAATCCGAGCTTGGCGTCCCGCCGATGGCGGGAGAGAAAAGGGGACGTTTTGAAATTGCCTTTTGAAGCATATTTAAGGAGGGGCAAGGGGGGTAACAGCTTAGCCCTTTCTCAATTAATAGTATGTAGTGGGGAACAAGATCAAGACGAATCATTGTATAAAGCAGCTTGTGCGGTAGCAGTATCTGAGGTGAACTTATGGGGTGTAAGTCCCCTGTACGTGAACCCTGCTAATATTTTGATATGTTAACAAAAGTATTAGCTGAATGAGGACAAATCTTTGCGGATTTAGCGACATCCTTTGTGCAAGCTGGACATTCTTTTGTTTTGCTTGACATATTACAGCTCTCCTTTTAGCTGCATTTGTGTAGATTAGCTATATCCTTGTGCCGCAGCTAACCGCATGGCACATAACGAAATAAGAGTTTTTGCGGCCTGTCAAGCTCCAAATACTAATTTAGTATATTTTAGTAGAATATTAGTATTTATTAATAGGGACAGCCTCCTATGATTCGAGCCGGTTTTGTATTTGACAAGTCTTATTTTTTTAATGTACTAACAAGTCTCGTCAATAGTGCCTGAGATAATGTGATTTCCGAGGGTGTCAGAAGGACACCGTAAGACATTCAAAATGTCCCTACCGAACATCTCACAAAGGGCCTCAAATATTAAGACGCCGAGTCTTGGGTTTACGCTTATTGATCTCCTCATTGCGATTTCCATTGTTGGAATCGTATCTGCTATTGCTGTTCCTCTCTTAGACAATATTCTTCCGATCTATCGCTTGAATCATGCGACGCGGGCTCTTGTTTCCGATTTGCAATACGCCAAAATGAAGGCTGTCTCTCAGAAGAGGAATATCAAGGTCTTGTTCGACATTAAGAACAATTCTTATAAGATGCAATACAAGGACCAGGGTATATGGACGGATCTTACCGGAGAATCAGCAAGAAGTTTAAGTAACGCCGGGGTATATCTGGCTGCTGCAAGCAATAATCCGGTATTCAGCGCGCAAGGCCTGGTATGCCCCACGGCAACGGCACAAATTAGGAATTCCAGGGGTGCGAGGGAAATAAAGATTTCAATATGCGGCAGGATTAAGGTGGTGCGATAAATGAAAAGATGTCATGTCTTCCGCGAAGAAGGTTTTACCCTCTTGGAACTGATGATAGCTGTCAGTATTTTGATGGTTGTTATGCTTGGGTCAGCGACTATGCTTATTATGAGCATAAAATTCAATGTATTAACCCTGGAAAAAACAACAGCAGCCAGGCTGGCAAAGAACAAAATCGATGAATTAAAAGGTGTCGATTACAAACAGGTCAGCCTGGATATCGGAAGCCACGATGATCCAAACAATCCTATTAATGCTGATGAAAGTTCAGGAGGGATTTATACCCGCAAGTGGTCGGTTTCCAACGGAACAACGCCAGGGACAAAGGGTGTTTGTGTTATTATACAATGGAATAGGGGGCAGATGACGCTAAATTCTCTCATAGCCGATCAAGGGTGAAGGTGAAGACCTTTAATGTAGATGATTTCGCAAAAAGTCCCTGATCGCCCGATTGGTCACTTTTTGAAAGTTCTAAATTCGTTCCGCTAAATCGCAAGAACTCGGGCTTGCGCCCTCAAACAGCTTGCGATTTTTACGCTCCACTTCATTAAGAACTTTGCTAAAAAGATGACCAATATGGGCTCATCAGAGACTTTTTGCGAAATCATCAAGGTGTGGTGGATAAAAAGATGAAAAAGAGTGATGGCTTTTCCATTGTAGAGCTTCTTATTGCATTGGCCATATCGGGCGTTGTAATATCGAGCGCTTATGGAGTGTTTAACTCGTACCAGAAAGTATATACTGTTCAGGATCAGACAATGGAGATGCAACAGAACCTGAGGGCCTGCATTGAACTGATTTCAAGAGAGACCGGATACGCGGGGCTGAATGTTAAGCTTACAGAGGATGGAAGGCTGGACAGCGGTTTTGCGGCAAAAATTCCGGAAGCGTTCAAGCCGACTTATCCGATGGCGGTTACGCTGACCAGCGCTGACTTTCCTCTGAAAATTACCCAGGGAGATTTACAGTCCCCCGACATTATAACAATTGTGGCAGCTATCTGTGATGGGACAAATCCCTCTACTGTTGATAATGATGGCGGTGTCAGCGCCGGGGATACCCTGGTAAATGTAAAAACACCTGGTCACAAGATAGAAGCCGGCGACATTATTTATATCGGGAGACCCGGGATATATGAATATGCCGGTGTAACAGAAACTTCAGGCAGAGAATTGACTATTGATACAGACCCGGATAGTAGTGGAAACCAGGGGCTTCAACACGATTATCCGGAAGGAACCGAAATCGGCGAGATCAGTGTGGTGAGCTATGCCGTTTACACTAACACCTCTCCGTGGGTCTTAAAGCGAAAGGTTAACAGGGGGAATTTTCAACCGGTAGGGGAGGATATCGTTGATCTGCAGGTTACACAGAACGGGAAAAGAACAGTTATCACCCTTGACGCCCAAACTGAAAAAAGTGATCCTGGTTATTCTGCAAATGGAGGGTATCGAAGGGCTTGTTGCTCGGTCGTTGTGGCGCCACGGAATATGTGAAATAGTAATCGGGGAATTAAGGGATTGAATGTCAGTCAATATAAGAAGGGGTTAATGATTCGGTGAAGAAACTTGTCGGCAATCAAAACGGCGCCGCCCTGGTTACTGTGATGATAATCAGCGTCCTCCTGAGCGCTCTGGGGACTGCGGCAATGATGGCGACGAATACCGAGATCAAGATCTCCGGCAATTACAAGATGAGTATTCAGGGGGCCGAATGTGCGGACGCGGGAATTGCAGAGGCGGCAAGGATGCTTGTGAATAAGAAGGCTTCCGGAGATAGTAGTGCGCAATGGAGTTTCTCATCAAACGTATCCGGCTATAATAACAGATATACAATATCATACCTGACAGTAGAGGACAGCGAAGGAGACAAAAAAAGGATATTTGATGACAGCGGTAATCCTTACTATCAGATTGACTCTGCGGGTATTCTTCCAAACAGCGGCGGAGCGGAAATAAATAAAAGGGCTATTATAAGACTGAAGCGAAAGTCGCTTTTTCAGTACTCATTTTTTGGAAATGCGCTGGTAGAATATAAGAATGAGAGCATCACTGACAGCTATGATTCAACGACCGGCGGTTATGACACTACCGTGGCAAATAGAAATAGTTTTTTGGCAGGCAATGGAGAGATCATTTTGGAGAAAGACTCTATTGTTAATGGAAATATCAGACTTGGCAAGGATTCTATTGGAACGCCGGGATCATTGACATCAGACAACACTACGATCACCGGAAACATAGATTCCATAGACAGAATAGATCCAAATCCTCTGGGCAATCAGCTTGACACGTATATTGACAATGCGACAATCAACAATGACAATTTCGATATCGACGAGACGTATTTAGATGGTGATGATTTAATGGTTGAACCGGGTGGCACCTTAAATCTCGCTCCCGGGACCTACTATTTTACTGATATGGAATTAAAGGAGGGAGCTGTT
>JAUVFC010000121.1 GCA_030594505.1 Desulfobacterales bacterium | reverse complement strand
TGTTGGACAATGCCAGGCCTGCCGAGAGGTCATCCTTATAATCAGCATTCGGGTTTACTGCCAGAAACCCTATGCGCTCACCCGGGATGGAAAGATCCTTGGAGTATGATGCGGCTATGACGCTGTTGGGGTAACCGGCCAACACACTCGGAACCCCGGCGTTGTCAAAGACGATTTTGCGGTAAGGTTCGTCGGATATGAGATAGATAGTTTTTTTTAGCTTTTTTCCTTTTTCCGCCAACAGGTCGCTGAGTTCTGACAGAACTTTCCGGGTATATATCTTGCCGGTAGGATTGTTGGGAGAATTGATCAGTACCGCGCGGGTATTCGAGGTAACAGCTCTTTCAATCGCCCCTATATCAAGGTCAAAATCTGATCGGGTCGGTGCTGTTTTTAGAATTCCTCCGTGGTTTCCCACGTAGAAATTGTATTCCACAAAGTACGGCGCCGGAGTGATTACCTCTTCCCCGGGGTTTAGTATGGTCTTTAAGACAACGTTCAGCGCGCCGGCAGCGCCGCATGTCATAACAATATCTTCTGCTGTTATAAAGACACCTTGCTCGTCTGTCAAAAATTCGGCTATTGCTTTGCGTGTTTCAAGATAGCCTGTGTTAGGCATATAGGCATGACTCCCGGGCCTTGCTGTGCTTACTGTTTCTTTGAGAATTTGAGAGAACCGTTCAGGAGGTTCTATATTGGGATTCCCAAGGCTGAAATCGAATACATTTTCAGCTCCATGTTCGGCTTTGAGCCGGGAACCCTCTTCAAACATCTTGCGTATCCATGAGGAGCGTGATAAAATTTCTTTGATATTTTTTGATATAGACATGAGAATTATGTGTACCAAAAGGTACTGATGGGAGCAAGGTGATTTTTTAAAAAAGTAGTGACAGATTTTCCATGGTGTGATATCAAAATTCATTTGAAACAAATTAGAAGTGAGGAAGCATTAGCGCTATGTTAAGGGCTCGTATTATAGGCACCGGATCTACAACGCCCAAAAGAATTCTGACCAATGTGGATCTTGAAAAGATTGTCGACACTTCGGATGAATGGATTACAAGAAGGACGGGGATCAAAGAGCGGCGGATTTCACAGAAAGGGAAGGAGGAGAAAGCCTTTGATTTAGCGGCAGATGCATCTCTGAAAGCCCTGGAGATGGCAAATATGTCGCCGGAAGAGCTGGATCTTATTGTTGTCGGTACGATCACCCCTGATCGTCAGTTTCCCTCGGTCGCCTGCCTCGTTCAGAATAAGATCAATGCTGATAATGCCAATGCATTTGATGTCTCCGCGGGATGTTCCGGTTTCCTCTATGCCCTTTCAATTGTGGAAAATTCCATTGCAGCCGGAAGTTGTAAGAAAGCCCTGGTGATCGGCGCCGAACGGCTCTCTTCCGTTGCCAATTGGCAAGACAGAAGCACCTGTGTTCTCCTGGGAGATGGCGCCGGCGTGGCGGTGCTCGCTCAGACCGATGGAGATGACGGCATCTTGTCCACTCATCTCGGCTCTGACGGGAGATGCTGGGAACTCCTCTATTCAGAAGAAGGGAATCCTGATCCTCCGAAAATTTTAGACGCCTTTGAAGGAAAGCCGTATTACCTGGCTATGGAAGGTAATAAGTTATTTAAAAAGGCGGTAAAACATCTTGCCAATGTTGCTACGGAAGCGCTGGAGCACAACAACCTTGCTGGTTCCGATATAAAACTTGTAGTGCCCCATCAGGCAAACATCAGGATTATTCAGGCCTTGGCCGAGAAGGTTTCTATTCCAATGGAAAAGGTTTATACCAATATCCACAAATATGGCAACACTTCTTCAGCATCTATACCGATTGCATTAGACGAAGCCAACCGGGAAGGGTTATTAAAACCGGGCGATATTGTTCTCCTGGTCACCTTTGGGGCGGGTCTGACATGGGGGGCGTCGGTAGTGCGCTGGTCTTTAGATATTGGTTAATCGACTCCCTCGACCCGTTCCACGCCCGGAACTTCCTTCATGAGAAACTTCTCGATGCCATTTTTCAATGTCATTTGCGACATTGGACAGCCCTTGCAGGCGCCTTGCAGGCGGACCTTTACAATATTCCCCTCTATCTCGACGAGTTCCACGTCACCGCCATCTGCCTGAAGCGCCGGACGAATTTTGTCTAATGCTGCTTGAACCGATTCTTTCATTTCTATAGCTCCTTTTATCTAAAAATAATTTGTAGAACGAGGCAGTTTCAATTTGTGGTTTCTTCATTTACTTTGACGTTCATAATTCCTTGTTCGATATTCTGCGGTTCAAAACAAGTACACCAGTTTTTTAAAAAGCTAAAGTGTTACAAGTGTCATTCTTTGGAGCTTCTCGTTGTGGGGAGCGCTATGGTAAAGGTGGTGCCCTTGCCCGGGGCGCTTTCTATATCAATAGATCCATTGTGCGTTTCCAAAATTCGCAAAACAATGGTAAGCCCCACCCCGGCGCCTCGATTTTGTGTCGTGTAAAAAGGGTCGTAGATGAGTGGGATATCATTTTTCGGTATACCCCCGCCTGTGTCTGAGATCTTTATTATAGCGGAGTTCTGTCTGCCTTTGGCCGTAATTTTAAGGTTTCCCCCGCCTTCCATTGCCTCGCAAGCATTCAGTATTAGCTGAAAAAAGAGCTCTCTGAGAAAGGCGTTATCTCCTACAAGGGCGATATTTTTAGGTTCAATATCCACGGAGACGGCTATATTTTTGCATTTTCTTGTCTTGAACGCTCTTTTCATCGCAGAGTTTATGATAGGGAGTAATTTTATTTGATTAAATTCCGCCAGATCCTTGTGGGTGTAATAGGCATAATTTTCAATCTCCCGCACCATCTCATCTAATCGTTCCACGCTTTCTACGATAGGTTCCAGGTAAAGCCTGTTCTTGTCGTCCGGAAGCATTTTCTTTTTTAGCAGATTGGCGTATCCCCCGAGTGTGATCAGGGCATTGCGAACCTGATGCGCTACCCCGTCCGCCAAATGCCCTAGCGATGCCATTCGTTCACTCTTAATGAGACGATTTTCCATCTCTTTTATGCGCGTCAGGTCGGTAACTACGGCGACAATTGCCTTAATCGGATCATCTTTTATAAACGATGCGGAGAGAAGACCATAAAGTATGTTTTCATCCTTTCGGACAAATTTGAACTCTTCTTTGAACGTTCCGGCGTAAAATAAAGCTTCTTTAACTTTTTGAGGTGAAAGATTGATCTTTTCCTTTTCAAAGATGTCCCATATAGACAGACCTATGACATCCCCTTTTTTGTATAGCCAAAATTGTTCAGCCGCTTTATTCATATATTCGATTTTACCGTCGGCATCAGTAGAGATAATCGCCTCATTTACATGTTCCATATTGTGGGCCAGATAGCGATTATATCTTTCCAGTTCCTCCTTGCGACGAATATGTTCCAACCTTTCCCGATGTCGTTCTATGTGCATCCTGACCAGACTGACAAGAGTGTCCATACTGAACGGTTTGGAGACATAATCTTCTGCGCCGGCTTTCATCGCCTCTACTGCAATCTTTTCTGAGCCGGCCCCTGTCATCATGATCACTAAGACATTTGGATCCTCATTTTTAAGTTGTCTTAACCCCTCCACCCCCGTCATCCCGGGCATAAAATAGTCCAAAAGCACAAGGTCCGGATTCTCCTTCTTATATTGTTCGATTCCCTCTAATGCGTTGAATGCCTGGACTACCTGAAAATTGTTTTCGCTAAAGTACTCGACTACTATGCTGCTTAACGTCTCATCATCGTCTATGATTAGAATCTTATTCATCCTTCTGTTCTCTCCGGACCATGCAATCGATTTTTTTAGTATTATAGACTTACGTTACCTTTATGTCAAATTATGTCAAACGCTGTATGTCAAACGCTGAAGGGGCTCCGTTGGAAGTTATGCACTGTAGAATTCTTGTGCGGGTAGTTCTATGCAGGTCAATTTATTGCCATAAACCGCGCCGGTATCTATACCGATCTTGTTTTTTGTTACAAACGGCTCATTAAACGGTGTGTGCCCAAAAATTACTATTTTTCCAAAATCGTAGGTCGAATGGATAAAGGAATCCCTTATCCAGAGGAGATCTTTTTCTCGCTGTTGGTCTAATGGAACTTTTGGCGCCAACCCGGCGTGTACAAATATATACGAATCCGTTTCATAGTAAAGGCGAAGGGACTGCAAAAAATCGATGTGGGAAGGAGGTATAACAAGATCTTTAGATCGATCAATGTTTTGCATATAGTTATCGAGTGTTTCGCCTCCTCCGTTGACCAGAAAGCTGAGTTTATCGCGTCCGCTTAAGTAATTCCGGAACATTGCCTCGTGATTTCCTTTAAGAAATACGGTGTGATATCCATTCTGAGACAAACGAAGGAGATAGTCGACAACATCCATGGATTGAGGTCCTCTGTCGATATAGTCTCCTAAAAATATAAGGATATCCTCTTCTTTGTTGACTCGGAGCTGCGCCATTAATGCGCGGAGCTTATCAAAACAACCGTGAATGTCACCTATGGCGAATATGTTTCCCAACTTTACTCTTTCGAGGCAGTTTCAAAACGTCCCCTTTTGCCCAATCGCGGTTAAAATCTTCGCCTTTCCCCGGCGACGGGAGGCAAAATTGAACATTTTGAAACTGCCTCTTTCTTATCAAAACAAAAATACTCTCTTGCGTTGATCTAATCTGGTGATTCCTTCTTCTCGAGCAGCCCGAACAGCGTCATAGTATTCATCATTGGACAATGCCCGGTCCAATGGAGGCGTCTTGTGTGCCTGCCCGCATGGCCTGTATTGGGCCATCACGTTTACATAGCTGTTTCTTGAAATCTCTTTAGCCAGGAAACGCATGATATCCCGGGTCCCGGCAAGACCCTCCGGAAGTACGAGATGACGGGTCAGAAGTCCCCTTTCAGCAAGCCCTTCTTCATTTATCACAAGATCCCCCACCTGACGGTGCATCTCTTTCAATGCTTTTCGGGCTACTTTTGGATAATCTGAAGCGTTGCACAGGGATTTTGCCGCCTTAGGGTCCCAAAACTTGAAATCGGGCATGTAGATATCTATGATTCCGTCCAATATTTTCAAGGTCTCACACAAATCATATCCGCCGGAATTATAGACTAAGGGGAGATGGAGGCCTCCTTCAACTGCTATCTCAAGCGCTGACAGTATTTGTGGAACTACATGTGTCGGTGTAACAAAATTTATATTATGACACCCCATTGATTGAAGAGAAAGAAAGATTTCAGCAAGCTCTTCGGGAAGCACCTCTCGTCCTGCTCCCCTGTGACTGATGTCGTAGTTTTGGCAGAAGATACACAGAAGATTGCAATTGGTAAAGAATACAGTGCCTGAACCGTGCCTGCCGACCAGCGGGTCCTCTTCTCCGAAATGAGGGTCATAGCTCGACACAACGGCATTTTCACCCGTGCGGCATACCCCTGTTTCTCCTTCAAGACGGTTTACACCACATCTTCTCGGGCACAGTCGGCACTCTGAAAGGATAGCGTAGGCAGTTTTGATCTTTTGTTTCAGCTTCCCTTTTCGGTAAGTTTTGATGTATGCTGGTTCGAAAGGAGACATCTGCTTTCAACTTCTGTTTTACTAATTTAATAGTATTTTATATGCCTGTTAAAGTCAATCGGACAACCTCCTATGTTATAATTAATGCTTAATTGATAAAATAGAAAGAATTTGTTATACATGTCGCATTAAAGAAAAGAGGATTGCTGCTTTACAGTGAAAACGCTTAGGGAAAAGGTTGGGGAAGCATCAGCCTTTGTAGAAACATAT
>JAUVFC010000192.1 GCA_030594505.1 Desulfobacterales bacterium | reverse complement strand
TTCCACGTATTTTATTGCTTCATTGCGATGGATGTTCAATCCGGCAGATATATCCTCAATCGAGCAGGGACGGCGTTTCAGGAGATCAAGAACATCCTCCCTGCTTGCGGTAAATTCATCAAGATTATGACCTCCTGAATAGTCCGCTATGATTTCGCAACTGGAACCAAAAATGCCGGCAATTTCCTCCATTTTTTCTTCAGTTACCCTGTCCACAAAGGATTCCACCGGCGTCCTGACCACCGTGTTGAGTTGAACACGCTCCGGCACGATTCGATCTACATGAGTCTTGATTTTCAAGACCTCACCTTCAATTGCGGTAACTCCATCTATCAGAAACACCTCCAGCCATATCCGGCCGGAATAATTCTTGCGAAGTGAACACAGCCCGTCCACCATTTTTTCAAAGGAGATGTCTCTGTGCGGACGATTCACATGTCGAAAGGTCTTTTCGCCCCCCGCATCGAGTGAGGGAATAATAAGATCTGCCCCCAAGACAGACTCACGGACTTTATCCATCCAGAACAGCGAACCGTTTGTCAGTACGGCCACCGGAATATCTGTGATTTCCTTAATCCTGCGAATAATCTCGTCGATGCCGCTGTGAAGGGTCGGTTCCCCGGAACCCGCAAGTGTAATGTAGTCCGGGCGTGAGATTTCTGTTAGCCTTTGTTTTACGTCCCGCAGAATCTCATCGATGGGAAAATATTCTTTCAGTTTTATGGTCTTGTTTGTTGTTCTCCCCAACTGACAATAGATACAATCATAGGAACATATCTTGAACGGGATAAGGTCAACCCCCAGTGATCTTCCCAGACGTCTTGATGGCACAGGGCCGTAGGTGTATTTAGTCTTCATATGACCTCACATCGCAGTTCGTAAGTCGAGACCTTTGCAAAATGTTCATTTTCCAAAGGTCTCAAGTCGGCATAATTACACCCCCATTACGGAAATTGAGGACGCGCGTGCCGGGCTTCCAGAACCAGATCACCCACCTTGCAACCTATTTTATCCGCGATAACGGGACACTTTGCCTGAAGCAGAAAAAACAGGTTTTGATTTTTATCGGAGAGCGATTCATAGTTTCCCTGACCCTTGGAGATTATCATATCCGCTCTCTCGTAATACTGTAAGAATTCTTCAGAACATGATTCCAGGACAACACCGGGAAAATCGCCGCCCGTGCCTATTACCCTCACTATATCAGTAATTCCGACAGATATGGCATCTTCCATGGTTGCATCGTTGATTATTGGCTTTCCTCTGACGGCAAATACGATATCAATGTCCGTCTCTTGAAGCAACAGTTTAATGAGTATCTTGTCCAGGACGATCTCTCCCGCGTTATCGCCTATATAGAGAAGAGTCTCGGAGTTTTTCAGAGAGTTTTCGAAGGCAGGAAAATCAAAAAAATTGGATTTTTTGGTCATGAAGCCTTCAAAGATTTCATGAATATCGTTCCACTGGCGCTCAGGCCCGAAGTCAATGAGATTTCCGGTACCGGCAAGCTTCAGGGCGTTGATGACAGGCGAAGATGACTCCTTGACAAGATTGGTCAGGTCAGTCTCAATCTTCAACACTTCTTCATTGTGACTTTTCTTGATTTCTTTGTATGGATCGAGATTTCCTGTAGCCTCCCTGATAGTCTTATGGATCAGCCAGCCGATTTCCGGGGGAGTTGCCTCCAGAGAGACCTCCTGCAATGCCCCCATTACCGAGTTCAAGACCTCTCTCTGTGTTTTTTCATCAGCGCCTGCAATCCTGCCTGCCTCCAGGGTTTGCCTGAGGAAGCAGGGGAAACAATCTAAAAATATTTTCAATGTGTGTTCCTTTCGATAACTTTGTAGGGTGGCATTTTATATACCACCGATTGCGGTCGGGTGTAAAACCCGACCCTACAATCCAAAACTCCGTATAATTTTGAGATGGTTATATAAGATACATTAGTAAAAAGTCTGTCATTCCCGCGTAGGCGGGAATCCATAAACGGCCAAGCACTTGAAAAGACTGGATTCCCGTTTTCACGGGAATGACAAAATTGTGTATATTTCGTTTTTTTACGACGCCATCATATAAAGATTCATTCTCAACCAAGCGCGTAAATTGTATTTCTCCAGACCTGCTTGATATCCTCTGAGACGGCCCCTCCGGTGTATTCGACAACGCTGGTTTTCATGATCTGGGCTTTTGTGATTGCCGTATCGTATCGTATCCTCCCGACGTCCTTGATTCCGCGTTCCTTTGCCGCTGTCTCAATCTGCTCCGCAATATCGGGGTTTAAATCCCATTTGTTGATGCAGATAACGGTAGGAATCCGAAAATGTGCTGTCAACTCCGCTGCCCGCAATAAATCATGCTGACCTGATAGCGTCGGTTCGGTAACGACTATTACGAGATCGGCCCCCGCGATCGAGGCGATGACAGGACACCCTATGCCGGGCGAACCGTCAACGATTATATAATCCAGATTTTCTTTTTCGGCAATTTCACGGGCCTTGTTACGGACAATGGTCACCAGCTTACCTGAATTACCCTCGGCCATGCCGAGCCTTGCATGCACCATCGGCCCGTGGCTTGTGCTTGAAACATACCACTCACCATTAACAGCATCATCAAAGCTGATCGCTTCGACCGGGCATACCCGGACACATACACCGCACCCCTCACAGAAAATTGGATTGACACATGGTATCTCATTTTCCGGATCCGGATAGTACATTGAGTCAAAACGGCATACCTCTTCACATTCTCCGCATTCTATGCATTCTTCGGTTATGATTTTGGCCTTTTTCCCGCCGCTGAAATCTTCCCGATAATTAATTTTCGGATTGAGAACCAGGTGCAGATCGGCTGCGTCAACATCACAATCCGCCAGGACTTTTTTCTCTGCCAGGGCGGCAAACGATGCCACAAGACTCGTCTTTCCCGTTCCACCCTTTCCGCTGATCACCACGATCTCTTTCATGAAGTTAGCTCCCCCCAGTTTCGATGTATATCGATTATGCGCCCCCAACAGGTCTCAAGTAATTTTTGATAGGCCGGCATTGCGCTTATGATCATTTCTCCCCGCGAATATGCCTCGGCAATCTTGCGGTCATCGGGTATTTCCAGAATCACATCAATTTTTTCTCTCTGACAATATTCCTTCACATCATTATCACCGACATCGGATCGGTTAATGGCCACCGCAAACGGCATACCGAGTGCTCTGACCATCCCCACGGCAAGCTGTAAATCATTAAGACCGAATGGTGTTGGTTCCGTAACGAGAACAACGAAATCCGTGTCTTTAACAGCCTCAATAACGGGGCAGGATGTTCCCGGAGGAGAATCGATGATAACGACCTCGCTTTCCCTGCCTGCTATTTTGACCGCATGAATGACCGAAGGAGACATAAGCTCCCCGATCTTTAGCCGTCCATGGATGAACCGGAAGCCGTCAGCCCGGCCTTCCTCAACAATCCCCACTTCCCTGCCAATTTCCGTAATCGCATCCTCAGGACAGAACATTTCACATGCTCCACAACCATGGCAGAGTTCGGGGAATATCAGTACCTTCTCTTTGACAACGGCGATTGCGCCATATTCACAAACCTCCGCGCAGATACCGCATCCCGTGCATTTTTCCTCATCTACATCCGGCAACGGTGTAGTAACTGCTGTGGAGGATTCTATATGAGGATTAAGAAAGATATGACAATTGGGTTCTTCAACGTCGCAATCCAGCAGTTGTACTGTTTTCCCCATACTTGCGAGTGTTGCGGTAAGGTTCGTTGCTATTGTCGTTTTCCCCGTTCCGCCCTTTCCGCTTGCAATTGCTATTTTCAAAATGTCTTGCCCCCTTCTGTAGCTTTATATGAAAATCCCCTCTAACTCCAAAAATTTCCCCTTTTGTAAAGGGGAAACTCCTGTTTCCCCCCCTTTTATAAAGGGGGATCAAGGGGGATTATAAGCTGCTTGTTAATTTCAGCAATGTGATTCGGGAAGATAGCACCTACAGAACAAATTTCAACACATATGCCATCTACCTCAGCTACCACCTTTGGTTTTTTTAGCCTGACTGGCTCGGCGCTTGATATCCTGAAGCTGTTTCTCAAGGATACGGGCCTGTTCTTCGAGAGCGGCCAATTCTTCTTCCG
>JAUVFC010000226.1 GCA_030594505.1 Desulfobacterales bacterium | reverse complement strand
CGTAATTTTGTTTGTTTTCAAGGCGCGTTAAGGCGCGCATAACGAGTTATGTAAGCCTTGACGGAACACAGAAAACAAGCAAAAGGACAAGCAAGATGTATAAGTTATTTATACTTGACGACTTAGAATGGAATATCATCTTGTTTGATTTCGGCCTTTGTATCATTGGCGGCTGATGATGGCGGCTCTTCCGGTATGGGCTCCGTATATCCTTTCCCTCCTAACATTTGCATTTGATGAGCAACAATTTCCTTGGTCTGTTTTTTGTTGCCTTCTTTATCTTCCCATTCGCTTGTCTGGATACGGCCTTCGATATATACACTCTTCCCTTTGGAAAGGTATTCCCCGCAGATTTCTCCAAGACGTCCCCAGGCAATAATGCGGTGCCATTCAGTTCGTGTTCCCTTTTCACCGTCCTTGCCGGTCCAGTTTTCAGTGGTCGCAATGCTAAAGTTTGCTACGGCAGTTCCGTTTGCCGTATAACGAATTTCAGGGTCCCTTCCGAGATTTCCTATAAGGATTACTTTATTGATACTGGCCATGTAATTACCTCCAAAACAAGTCTGTGTTCACTCAGAAATAGCATCTTTTGCCCCAATACTGCGTTCTCCGTCCCGCCAGGGCGGGACTACGCCTCCGGTAGAAACCTTTGTGCGGCCTTGTCTTGGGACAAAATCTACCATTTCTGAGTGAACACAAGTTGACATCAGGTTAAGAAAAACGAATTACAATAATTTATAGAGGCAACAGGGGGGCAAAGTCAAGCGATTTTCATAGCTCGGTTTCCCCTTGCTAAATTCTTTTTTTTGGATTAGATATTTCAGAAATTCTATTCATACATACACATTACCGCCATGAACTACGTCTTTGATTTCAAGACCGCACAAGGTTATGATAAATGGTTTGAGGATCCAAAGAACAAGTTTGTCTTTGATCTGGAAAATGATCTGATTGTAAAGCTCTTATCGCCTCAGTCAGGTGAACGTCTTCTTGACGTTGGATGCGGCACGGGAAACTATCTTAATATTTTTGCTGATATGGGATTGAATGTCACCGGGCTTGATTCCTCGCCCTATATGCTCGATATCGCCAGGCAGAAATTAGGACACCGGGCTGAAATTCGACGCGGCGTTGCCGAGGATCTTCCGTTCGATGACAATACCTTTGACATCGCTACATTGATAACCGTACTTGAATTTACAGAAAATCCGGTGAAGGCGATTGAGGAGGCCTGCAGAGTTGCAAGAGACAGGGTTTTTTTAGGGGTATTGAACTCCTGCGCTTTGAAGGGCATAGAAAGAAGAATTAAGGGGATCTTTACAGAGACGATTTATAACAAAGCATGTTTTTACAACGTATGGGGACTTCAGAGAGAAGTGCGATCAGTGGTGGGCAAGTCACCTGTTTCATGGAGGACCGTTCCTCTATTCCCCGCGAGGTTCCGGTCTTATACAGAGAAATTGGAGAGATGGGCTCTGATACAGAGGTTCCCTTTTGGGACTTTTATCGGGATGATCATTAAACTGGTCCCGATGTATCAAACCAAAAATATTGAAGTCTCGCTTGACTATGCAAAAAAGAGCAGAGATATGGCAACAGGGATAATCAGAGATCGACCCGTTTAGAGGAATGGAGCTGTGAAAGAGGCTGTACTCTATAAAAAGTTGAAGGGCAACGAAGTAAAGTGCAATCTTTGTAACCATCGTTGTACAATTCAAGACGGGAAACGGGGCATCTGCGGAGTCCGTGAAAATCAGGGCGGGGTTTTAATGAGCCTGGTATACGGGAAATTGATCGCTCAACACACAGATCCGATTGAAAAGAAACCCCTTTTTCATTTTTATCCGGGCTCCCTTTCCTACTCTATAGCCACCGCAGGATGCAACTTCCGCTGTATTTTCTGCCAGAATGCGGATATATCTCAGATGCCGCACGACCGTGGTATCATTTTGGGGGATACAAGCACCCCTAATGCGGTAGTGGAAGCGGCGCTTGCCGGCGGATGCAAGACCATTTCATATACGTATACTGAGCCGACCATATTTTTTGAATTCGCTTATGATACCGCAAAGCTTGCCACTGAGAAGGGGCTAAAGAATATCTTTGTCTCTAATGGCTACATGACCATCGAGGCACTTGACGCGTTTCATCCATACTTGCACGCCGCGAATGTTGATTTAAAGGCCTTTGATGACAAATTCTACAAAAAAATCTGCGGGGCACGACTAAAACCGGTGCTTGAGACATTGAAACATATGAAGGCCTTGAAGATTCATTTAGAAGTGACCACCCTTTTGATTCCGGGCCTGAATGATGATGAAGTATTATTAAAAAAACTTGCCGCATTCATTGTAGAGTCGCTCGGGCCGGAAACCCCCTGGCATGTCAGCCGGTTTTATCCTACCTATAAGCTTTTAGACAAGCCGAGTACCCCTCCGGAACTGGTCCACAAAGCATGCAAGATTGGTTTGGATGCCGGACTTCGATATGTTTATGCGGGGAATTTGCCTGGAGATATTGGTGAAAATACAATATGTCACAATTGTGGAGCAACCTTGATAGAACGATTCGGATTTCAAATCTCCCGAAATACGATTGCCGATGGAAAATGTCCAAATTGTGGGTCCATTGTTGAGGGAGTGTGGGGACAGTGAAGTTTTACCGATTCGCTACAGGGAATAAAGTAAGATACGGCGTGGCGGAAAGTGATACCATTACCGAACTCGAAGGAGACGGCTTTTTTGAATATGACCTGACGGATGAGACACACAAACTCGATGAAGTGACCTTACTCTCCCCATGCAGGCCGAGCAAGATAGTAGCAATTGGGCTTAATTATCGTTCACACGCACAAGAACTCGGTATGGAGCTTCCTGATGAACCTATGCTCTTTCTAAAACCGTCTACTGCCGTGATAGGACCCGGAGAATATATATGTTATCCACCTATGTCACAACGAGTCGATTATGAGGCGGAGTTGGCCGTGGTAATTGGAAAGAGGGCAAAGCATATTAAGGAGGACGATTCTGAGGACTATATCTT
>JAUVFC010000012.1 GCA_030594505.1 Desulfobacterales bacterium | reverse complement strand
GTGAGAAACGGCCCAAATTTCCGCAAGTTTTCGTCAAATAGGCCTGCTATTCTCCTCAAATTTGCGAAAATTTTGTCTCGTTCTCACTCTTTTTCGTTACGGACATAATTCTCGGACAGCCTCCTGTGCGTCGTGAGACCTTTGCCTTTCTTTACTCGCCATTAGTCTGAGGTTGTCTCCCAGACTAACGGAAAGTAAAAGGAGAGAGTTTTAATCTATAACGAAATGATCTCTCCTGTTTTTGGCCCATGCTTCTTCGTTGTGTCGTGGATCAAGCGGACGCTCTTCTCCATAGCTGACAGCGGTAAACCGCTTGGCCGAGATACCAAGGTCTATCAAAAAACTCTTAGCGCTTTCCGCGCGCCGGTCTCCCAGGGCCAGGTTATATTCATTGGTGCCCCGTTCGTCACAATGTCCTTCTAAGGTGACAGTGACGTGCGGATTCATAGAGAGCCACTCCGCTTTTTCCTTCAAAATCTCTTTTGCTTCCAGAAGGAGTGTTGATTTATCAAATTCAAAGTGAATGTCTTCCTTGACAAACTTTTCTCGGAGCGCAGCTTCTCTTTCAGCCAGCGCTTGTTTGCGCAATTCTTCTTCAGTGGGCCCCTCCTCAACAATTTCCTCTTGTATCTCTTCCTCTACCACCTTTACCACCTCTTCGACTTTCTCGACTACAGCAGGCGCTTCTTCTATCACGGCCTCCTCTATTTGTGGTGGTTCCGGCTTTACCTGGGGTTTAGCGCAGGATACTGTAAAAAGGAGAGACGAAATTGCCAATAAAAGGATAAAATACTTCCCTAAACGTTTAGCCATTCAATTTCACCTCCTTTCAGATAATTAAAGTTAGATAACCAATAACACTTAATGATTTCGTAAAAAATCTTTTGTGAACGACTTTTTACGAAATCATACTTTACTAAAACGTTCTATTAATAACGAATTATAGGTCAACACAATCAAAATTGCAAATAAGATAGCACAACATCTACATGTTGGCCAGATTAAAATTTTGTTCTATTGATCAGTACCGATGTCTGCGGGACCACCGGGGACAGGTCTGCTCTCCTGGAAGAGTCACAAGACGACGTTGATCCGACCCATTGGAATTCATTACATATATCCGCGCCGATCCTTCCCTTGTTGAACTGAAAGCAATTAATGTGCCGTCCGGTGACCATGTCGGCGATTCATTATCCCCTGCATCACGAGTCACTTGGCGCAGCCCCTGACCGTCTATGCCTATGATAAAAATATTAAAGTGGCCGTTTGTCACGCCGGAATAGGCGACAAAGTCTCCTTGCGGGGACCATTCCGGAGTAGTGTTGTAGTTCCCTTCGTACGTTAGCCGTCTCACCTCATTGTTCTCCGAGTCTTTTATGTAAATCTGCGGTGTTCCAGATCTATTGGACACAAAGGCGAATTTTTTTCCATCCGGAGACCATGTGGGAGAGGTATCTATCCCCCAATTATATGTTAGTCTTTTAATAATTTTTCCGGAACCGGTCAATAGATAAATTTCCGGATTGCCGTCTTTGGAAAAAGTGGCAGAGAGCAAAGGCTGTATGGGAAGCCATACAGGTGTAGTGTTCAACCCATGAAAGGCTATGACTTTTCCCGGCTGGTTTCCATTTATATGTTTGATATAGATATCCGGTTTTTCTTTACGGTACGCTGTGTATGCAAGCCACTGGCCGTCAGGCGACCAGGCCGGGGAGAGGGTGATATTGTTTGTTTTTGTAAACCGCTTGGGATTGTAACCATCAAAATCAGTCAGGTAGATTTCTTTGTTGCCAGTGGTGGTTGATACAAACGCGATCCGAGTATTAAAAATTCCCTTGACGCCGATGAGGTGGTAGATGATTTCATCGCAAAATCTACGTATTATTTTGCGTCTGTCGCCAATATTCCCGGTATATCGTTTCCCCACAATCAGACGCCTGACAATAGTGTCAAAGAGACGGAGTTCTATTTTTAGAATCCCGTTCTTGCAACTGATTCCTCCATTGATTAATAATTCAGCATCAATGGATCTCCAGTTCTCAAATTTAATCAAGTCCCTGCTAAGCCCCGCTTTTTGTGGATCTACCAGAAAACCGTCACGATCAAGCAGCTTGAAAAAACCGGTAAAAGAAAGTGTATCGCCCATTAATTCGGCAAGCTCTTTTGCTAAGTTCTTGTGCCTATTGTCAAGCCCCAAGTTTTTAAACATAGGTATCGCCGTTGGGATTTTTTTTAGATAGGGAGAATTGATATCGATATATACCCGTGCGTCTATCGGAAATGCCGTGACAGACAGGAGCAAGATAATGCTGACGGAAAGTATTAATCTTTTTTTGTTCCACATATGATTATTGACCGATATTGTTTGAGCGTTTTTGCAATTCAGAAAGGTTAAACCTGAAACCGACTTCATAGTAGGGGCGTGGATATCCTTCCGGCAGGGGTGGAAGGGGGCCGGCTTTATTGATTGCCCGGAAGACTGAATCATCAAAAAAATTGTTCCCTGACCGTTCTTCAAACCACGGGTCTCTTATTTGGCCGTTTTTCATAATCTTCGCTATGATTATTGCTTCAAGGTTGGCTTTCCCCTGTGCCAAATGCTGGGAGAATACCCATTGTTTTCGAATTCGGTACCAGATTTCGGCATTATAAATGTCCATAAGTTTTAAGTCGTTCGTCTTGTCGGCCGCCCCCTTAACTACTTCCTCCTGAGCCGTGACCTGCTCTTTTAATTTGTTTATGGCTGCAACCACTTGTCCGGACCTTGGTTGTGGAAGCTCTTTTTTGATTTGTTCTATAGCGGTCTTGGCCGCTTTTTCTGAATACGTCTTCTTTTTTAATGATTTCTTGACGCGTAAGGATTTTTTTGTCAGGGCCACCTTTTTGTTTGCAGTTGTTTTTGTACTTTTTTTTGATATTGGTTCAGATCTTGGGGCCGTTCTCCCAGGCATCGGTTTTTGAACCACTTTGGATGAAGCATCCCCTTGCGATTTTTTCGCAGGGAGGGTTACCAGATCGACCTTGATCGCGGTTGGCATAAATTTCGGACGAGGACCTAACTTCGGGGTGTAAATAATACCTGTTAACAAAATAAGATGACATATTACCGCAAGAACAGCCATCCGGATCAGCAGCCGGTTTTCTCTGATCGTATCTTCTGGAAAGTAAAAGTAAAAAAGTGTCTCATTTTTCATCGAAAAATTAATCTGTGCCCGTGCCTTTTGTTTTTTTAAGTGGCTCGGTGACCATGCCAAGTTTTTCAATGCCCGCATTTTTGATTTCGGACATCACCCTGATAACAGTACCGTACGGCACTCCCTTGTCGGCACGGAGATAGATTTCCATGTCTGAACGGTCTTTACGGAGTTTTTTCAACTTTGATTGGAGGCCGTCCAATGCGACTTTATAATCATTTATAAAAATCTGCTGCACTCTATCGATCGTGACAATCAATGGTTCCTTTTCAAGAGGGAGGGCCTCTGACGTTGTTTGCGGAAGCGAAACATTCTCCCCTTGCATCATCATGGGGGCGGTAACCATAAAGATAATCAACAGAACCAACATTACATCTACAAAGGGGGTAACATTGATTTCCGACATCAACTCTCTATTATTGTTCAGTCCTGCCATAACTTTTTTGCGCTTGGGCCATATTCCTTTCGATCATGTTAAGAAAATCAGCGGTAAAATTGTGCATTTCAGCATCTATGATTCGAATCCTGTTTGTAAAATAGTTAAAGGCCACCACTGCCGGGATGGCTGCTGCGAGTCCCGCAGCGGTTGCAATAAGCGCCTCGGAGATTCCAGGGGCCACTGTTGCTAAGTTGGCTGAACCACTGAGACCAATTCCATGGAAGGCATTCATGATACCCCAGACTGTTCCAAAAAGACCGACAAAAGGGGCTGTATTGCCGGTAGTGGCCAAAAAGGTAAGCATTCGATTCAAGCGAGTCAGTTCTGTGTTGACTGCTCTTTTCAGAGTCCGGTGTACATTATCTATTATGTTCTCCTGTTTTTCGAGAGTCTCTTGGCGAGATGTGTCTTTTGACGATTTTTGTGACTGAAGTTTATACAATCTTTCCCATTCCCTGTATCCGATGCGAAAGACTCGTGCAACAGGGCAGAACTTCATATTTTTTGCTTTTTTCAAGACATGCAGGAGATCACGGCTCTTCCAGAACGTATTAACAAAATCAATCGACTCCTTTTGAGCTTTTCTAAGATAAGTATATTTGGAAAATATAATGGTCCATGAAATAACTGAAAAAAGGAGAAGGAGGAAAAGGACAAACTGGACCATTGCCCCGGCATTTAATACCATGTGGATAATGTTTGCATTGCTGGATAGATCCATGTAGAAAAACCTTCCGTAAATATAATTATTCAGCCACTAAGTAGTTGACCGCAAATTATTTTCTCAAAGACTTTTCGCAAAATTATAAAAATATCGAAGGAGCTTGCGGTATCTTTGCGTTATACGTTATATGGATTTTTTATATGACCAGACCGTGGGTGTCAAGGCTTTTACAGGTTCTTGGCGCTGCATCAGGTTTCATGGGTTACAAATATTGCTTGATTTGTCTTTCAAAAAGAGATAAATATTCAGCATGGAATTATTTGGAAACATTGCGAAAACAGCATTATTCCCCATCAATTCCATCAATATTTCTACACAAAAACACCTTGAGCGTCCTGATGAAGGATTCCTGTAAAGGATATTGATACGCGGAAAATGGAAACAACGGAACATTTAATGAAAAAAGCTGTGTCGGAAGGGATATTTCCCGGCGCTGTTCTCCTTGTGTCAAAGGGGGCCGATCTGGCGATTTTTGATTCTTATGGAGTAGCGCGGATCAATCCGGAAAGGAGAATGGCTAAAGAGACTGTCTTTGACCTGGCTTCGTTGACCAAACCACTGGCCACTACACTGGGCGTAATGATATTGGTTCAAAGAGGAAAATTGTCTCTTGACCGGGAAATCGGTACAATTATCTCCGCATTTCAGGGTACTGACAAAGAAAGAGTTGCCATACGACAGCTTCTCGCGCACAATTCAGGGCTTCCGGACTATCGGCCTTATTATAAGACACTTATGGGACTTCCTCCGGAACGCGCAAAAGAAGGGCTGGAAGAAATGCTGTTGGCTGAGCGGCTGATTGCAGCTCCCGGTACGCAAACCCTTTACAGTGATATCGGGTTCATGATCTTGGGGTGGCTGGTTGAGGTTGTTTCAACAAACTCCTTGAATATTTTCATAGAAGAGACTATTTACCGGCCATTAGGCCTTCAAAACCTTTTCTTTCTTCCTTTAGATTCTAAAAAACCGCGATCCGGTATGGACTTTGCCGCTACAGAGGAGTGCCCGTGGAGGGAAAAGGTCCTGGAGGGCGAAGTCCATGATGACAATGCCTATGCCGTGGGCGGGGTGGCCGGGCATTCCGGTTTGTTTGGCGCTGCGCAGGATATCCACCGGCTCCTTGTTGAACTTTTGAATACCTATCACGGGAGGCCGAATAGTGGATTGTTTCACCCGGAGACGGTACATACCTTTTTAGGACCTCAGCCTTCGGGACGGGCGCTTGGTTTTGATATCCCCACACAACCGGGATCCAGCAGCGGGCGATATTTTTCTCAACGTAGTCTGGGGCACTTAGGCTACACAGGCACCTCATTCTGGATCGACCTCGATCGTTTGATTATTGTGATCTTGTTGACCAATCGAGTTCATCCAACAAGGGACAATGACAAAATCAAGGCTTTTAGGCCGGTTATACATGATGCAATAATGGAAGAACTGGTGGGAAGGAGTAACTTATGACAGAATTGAACAAAACTATCGGTCTTATCGGGGCTGGAAACATGGCTGAGGCGATCATAAACGGTTTGCTGAAGTCAGGGGTTTCCAGGCCTGAACATCTGGTCGCAAGTGATGTGAGTTCAAGCCGGCGCGGTTATATGTCCGAAACATACGGTATTCGGGTAGCAGAGGATAATATTTCGGTATTTAACCGATGCGAGGTGATCGTACTTGCGGTAAAACCACAGCATATGAATGAGGTCCTTGAGGGAATTACAAAGGATCCGGAGTATGCCGCGCCGGGAAGAAAGATTATAGTCTCAATTGCCGCGGGTGTCCCGCTGCAATTGATTGAGAGATATATTTATGCCCCTATGGACGAGAAAGAGAGATCGCAACTCCCCATCGTACGTGTAATGCCCAATACGCCCGCCCTGGTCCGGGCCGGGATGGCCGGGATGGCAGGAAATCGATATGCAAAAAAGGAGGATTTAAAGACAGTTCGCGCTGTCTTGGAGGCAATAGGAAAGGTGGTCGAATTTGATGAGACCGACCTGGATGCGGTCACGGCATTGAGCGGCTCCGGTCCGGCCTATGTCTTCTATTTGGTAGAATCTTTAGTAACTGCCGGTGTATCCATGGGACTGACCGAATCCGATTCACTGACACTGAGCCTTGAGACCATAAAAGGGGCGGTGAAACTCATGGAAGAGACCGGAGAGCCGGCAGAACTTCTCCGGAAGAAGGTGACTTCCCCGGGAGGGACAACCGAGGCCGCATTTAAGGTGTTGGAGGGGAACAGGGTTAAAGAGATCATTGTAGAAGCGCTTCAGGCGGCGGTCAATCGTTCCCGAGAATTATCTAAATAAATCAAATTGTCATGCCGAAAAAAAGAATATCGATGACTTCGTAAAAAGTCTTTGATTCGCTTGTTCGTTTTCTATAATTTCGAAAAGGCGCCGACGCAGGAGATAGGCGATAACTCTGCATGAAAATTAAAGATATCTTACTGGTGGAGGATGATCGCGTTGCCGCGGCGTTTATAAAAGACATCCTTGTGAACGAAGGATTCTCGGTTCGACATGTACCGGATGGGAAAGAAGCGCTGGATGCAATCCGATCAAAAGCTCCTGACGTAATTTTTACCGATCTCGTTATGCCGAGAATCAGCGGGGAGGAGCTTATCCGGCAGATGCGAGAGATGCCGGGCATGGATGACTTGCCGATTGTTGTTGTGACCGGAACGATTTCCGAACAACATGACGCCTTAAACAATATTCCGGCAGACGCATTTATCCCCAAGACACCTCCGGAAACATTCCGTGAAAGCATACTGTCGATTTGCAGGCAGCTTAAGGAATCAGGAACGATTTCTATGCCCCTGTCAACTGATACCGCCGACAGATTCCCTCCACGGAGGATAGTCAAAGAATTGTTGGCTTCTCGGGAACATCAAGAGAGGATTTTCGAGAGATTAAGCGAAGGGCTTGTTGTTCTTGATACGGATTTTCGTATCCTCAAAGTTAATTCACTCGCCGCACGCTTTTTGGGGAAAGAGGCTATACACCTTATCAATCAGCCATTTTCAGAAATTTTCGCGAATGATGAGAAAAAGCAAATAGAAAAACTTTTAACAGGATTATTCGCGAGGGAGGACGCAAAAGATAAGAGGACGACCGTTACTCACAACAACCGCATACTCGACCTGAAATTTTCCGATTTTATTGATAAGATCAGCCAAAAAGTCACAGCAGGTCTTGTACTTATTGAAGACATAACCGAGCGGAAGCTCCTCGAGGACACACTTCGCGAGTCAGAGAAACGGTATAGGACCATTGTTAATACGGTCCCGGATATAATATACCATCTGGATTCAGAGGGACGATTTCTGTTTGTAAATTTTGCCGTGGAGGACCTCGGATATACTCGTGCGGAACTTATTGGAAAGAGCTTCCTTGAAATCGTGCACCCGGATGACGAGGAAAAGGCGAAATATACCTTTAACGAAAGGAGAACAAGGCCGCGTAGCTCAAAGGGGACGGAACTGCGTCTGTTGCCGAAAGACGCGAAAGACGCCCGAATCTATAATGTTCGGAATATGCCCGTGTCGGTTGCAGCGAGAGGTTTATACGACGTCCCGGACCACGATATTCAGGAACCGCAAAAGAGGTTCATGGGGACCCAGGGCATTGCTCAGGACATCACGGACCGTAAAAGGATAGAGGTGGCGCTTGTCAATGCAAAGGATGACTGGGAGCGAACCTTTGACGCGATAACGGAACTGGTGATGCTCCTGGACAAGGAACACCGGATCGTCAGGATTAATAAGGCTGCCGCTGATGCGCTTCGTACTGTTAAGGAGAATGTGTTGGGGAGAAAATGTTACGAAGTGGTGCATCTTACACACAGGCCTGTTACAGGGTGTCCGTTACAGAAAACGATGCGGGACCGTATCCCCCATTCACAGGAGATTGAAGAAACGAATTTGGGAGGTACTTTTATCTGTTCCACGTCGCCGATATTGGACCGGAAAGGAGAGATATTGGGATACACCCACTCTTTAAAGGATATAACCGAGTGGAAGCGCTTAGAGGCCCAGTTTCATGAGGCTCAAAAGATGGAGGCGATAGGCACCCTGGCGGGAGGGATAGCTCACGACTTTAACAATCTGTTGATGGGTATCCAGGGGTATGTTTCTTTGATGCTTCTTAAAATGGAGCCGGTTCACCCGCATTTTAAAAAGCTAAGAAAGATAGAAGAGCAGGTTACAAGCGCCTCTGAATTGACCAATCAACTCCTCGGGTTTGCTCGTGGCGGAAAATATCAGATCGTCCCTATAGAGCTTAATAAATTAGTAGAAAAAAATGTCGAGATGTTTGGGAGGACAAAAAAAGAGATTATTACCCACACGAAACTGAGCGAGGAACCTATAGTTATAGATGGAGATCAATATCAGATTGAGCAGGTCCTTTTGAATCTGTATGTGAATGCATATGAGGCCATGCCCGGAGGCGGGGACTTATACGTTGAAACGAATCCCGTGATCATCGATGCCGCCGATGCCGAGGCTTACAAGATACAGGAGGGACGATATGTACGAATATCCGTTCGCGATACCGGTATAGGCATGGACCAGGAGACACAGGCAAGGATTTTTGAGCCTTTCTTTACAACAAAGGAGATGGGACGGGGGACCGGCCTTGGATTGGCATCGGTATACGGAATTGTAAGAAATCATCACGGTGCAATAGAGGTGGAAAGCGAAACAGGAAAGGGAAGCACTTTTCATATTTATATTCCGATTTCCGGAAAAGCGTTGAAGGAGGAAAAATTAGCAACAGCCGAGATCATAAAAGGTGAAGAAACAATTCTGCTGGTTGACGATGAAAAAAATATTCTTGATGTCAGTGCGGAACTGCTTGCATCCCTGGGATACACAGTGATCACAGCTGCCGGTGGAAAAGAGGCCGTGGATATTTATCGTGATAAGAAGGACGAAATTGACCTGGTTGTTCTTGACATGGTAATGCCGGGTATGAGGGGTGGAGAGGCCTATGATGTGTTAAAAAAGATTAATCCAAACGTTAAAGTCATCCTTTCAAGCGGGTACAGCATAGACAAAGGGGCAAAAGAGATTATTGCACGCGGCGGGAATGATTTTATTCAGAAACCTTTTAAGATAGAAATCCTATCACAAAAAATCAGAGAGGTATTAGGTACTCCGTAAATCCACCCAAGTTTAGCTCTCACACCTCTGGAACAGATTCTAACTTTAATCTACCTTCCTCACGGAGAATTTAACCCCTTCCACTTTTGTCATCACTGCAATGCCACCTGTAATGATAAACAGGCCACCGATGATGTCGCTGGTGGAAGGTATTTCACGATAGAGTAAAAGGCCGACCATAATAGCACTCAAGATTTCCATTAAGAGCAACATCTCTGTGGTTGATGCCTGAATATGTCTGAGGGCATAAAAATAGAGAGGCAATGCAATGCCCACATACCATACACTGACAAGGAAGATAAAAACAATCTGTTCTATACTGGATATGGTATTATAAAATATAAAAAAAGGAAGATAGAATAGCGCCGCATAGAATACCCTCCAGAAGGTCGTGAAATAAGCCGATCTGTGTCTTAGCTTTCTACCGATAATGGTTGTGGCAGCCGCCGGAAATGCGGACAGGAAGGCTAAGAGATCACCAACAATCATCCGATTATCAATTCCCAGATTTGGCTTAAGGATCATAATCAAACCCAGGATACAGAAGCAAAGGGCTAATACCTTCCATTTGTCGATCCTTTCATTGAGAAAAATGCTCGCACCAAATAGTGTAAAAATGGGTGATGTGTAATGGAGGAACACTACGTTGGCAATGGATGTGAAGTTGAAGGCAAAAAAGAAGGCCATGGTTAATAGAAAGAGGCAAATCCCCGTGGTCACCAAATATGGAAGCTCTTCTTTGGTAGGAAAGGTGATCCTCTCACCCAATCTCCGGGCTATTATGAAGGTTATGGGGAGTCCAAAGACCAGTTCCATAAAATTAAGGGAATATACATTCAGACCCATGCCGGTCATGAATCTAATTATGGCCCCATTAAATCCACACATGACGGCCATACTGATAATTGCTATAATCCCTTTAGTGTTGCCGCTCAAATCCATTCCCTCGTCTATAATTGCCTCCAACTGATATTGTATTTGTGGACAAGGTGGTTGGGACCCAGTGCCAATTTCGCCTTTCTCAAACCTTTAAGCCCCAGATCCTCCTCTCTGTTGATGAACCTGCAATCTGACCATGCTATCCGGGTAAAGACCTGGCACATGAACTGGGCAAGGCCCCGATATCTGTGGTCTGCCTTCTCGATATGTATTAACGCCGTCTCCGGATTCAATTTTTCCCCTATGGAAAATGCCCTTATTTTACCATCTATTCTTATGGCCATACCTGTCAACGGTAACCGATCAAAATGCAAAAGCGTCTCTTTTACCGCTACGGTTTCTTCATCTAAAAACGACCTTATCCGAAATAGTTCCTCCGGGTCTGGTGTTCTATTCTCCGAGTCATTATACTTTCTTGCGACCCATTGCCGTGATAATTCTATGCATTCAGGTATGTTTTTAGGACTGATGCTCTCTATTTCAAAATTGGGATATGCCTCTTTGAATCTCTTGATATGGTTTCTCTGACCGTCGTATCTTCGACCACTCAGGTATATCAAATCCTCTGCCAGATAGACATACTCAGAACGATCAATGTCTTTTTCTATTGAAAATCGATATTGATTGTGCAGATATGATTCAATAAATCTTTCAGACACGCGTCGAATTGTAGGTTTGGCGCCGCTATTCCTCTCACTTAGAAAGGAAAGGCAAAGCTCAATGGCCTCCGGTATACTTTCTTGACCCAAGGGTTCGAGGAAAAATCCCCCTTCATGCGTTGTACATGAAAAAACAAGAATATTCCGGCGCCATCTACTGATCCTGGTATGGTAGTAATGCCGCCAGATAAAGAGATTGGTAAAGTTATGGATAGATGTCCGGGGATAAAGTTGGTCAAGATACCTTTGGAAAAGATACCGATCCTCAATCCCAATCGCTCTAAATTGCGGGAAATGGGGTAGAAAGTTTACGTCATATATAAAACCCCTATCCTTGAAAGGTGTCCCGGATATCTCTCTGTCTAAAGAAAATGTCCTCATTTTTTCCCCTTTCTCTGATTAGATACTCCTTTTCCTCATAAATCATCACCTCCGGGGGGGTGGGATGGCACATAAAACATAAAGGGCTAAAATTGAAGCAGTAGGCGCCTGCGTTCTGTATGATAATGATATCTCCTTCCTTCACCCCTTCCGGCACATGGATATCTCTTCCTATAATGTCCGATGAGAGACATAAAGGCCCCCCAATATCAACCACTTCTGTCTCATTTCCCACCGTCCTTGTGGGATATACGACCACCTCTGACTCCTCTTCCGGATATTTCTGTTTAAAGATGTGATTTACCCCTCCATCGGTAATCAAAAACTTCTTCCCTCTCGATTTCTTAATGTCTATTATCCTTGTAAGATACTTTCCGGATTCCCCCACCAAAAATCTGCCAGGCTCAATAATTAGCTGAACACTATTCAGGTCGAAGTTATATGCACTTGACTTCTCCCTTATTATTTCCTTTAATCCCCTTCCATAACGACCCACATCCAGTCTCCGCCCGTCCTCCCTTGTAGGGATCCCCAACCCTCCGCCGAGACCGATCATCCTTAGAGACAATCCGGCTTCAATAAATACCCTGACGGCCAGATCTATGATTTTCGCCCCATTATCCAGGAGTGATCGATAATCTTTTACCTGGCTGCCTGCATGGGCATGAATTCCGACAACTCGGATATTCGGCAGATCCTTTACTTGTGAAAGTACTTCCAAGACCAAGTCTTCGTCGATTCCCAATTTCAGTGCGGTTCCTCCCATGGGGAAAAGGGCATCCTTTATCACGTGGTTGGGATTTACCCGGATATTGATATTGACCTTTTTTTTCAGGGATCCTGCAATCTTATTGATTCTCAATATCTCGCCATAGGATTCTACATTAATAGCTCTTATACCGGTTGAAATGGCCATAGATAGTTCCTGGTCTCCTTTACCGGGGCCGGCATAGACGATCCTATCCGGTTTAAATCCTGCCCGTAAGGCCAGTATCAACTCTCCCTGTGAGGCACTATCCGCCCCACAACCCAATCTTCTAAGATATGCGCATATCGAGAGATTGCAATTGGCCTTAAGCGCATAAAATATGTCTGCATTAGTGGGAAGATTCCTCCTGAGGCTCGTATATCTCTCCCAAATAGTGCCGGCGTCATAGACATAAACAGGTGTCCCGCAGGCCTCAAGGAGATGCGAAATCCCGACACCGCCTATGCGGTCATTTTCAGAATAGCTCCAGATACTCATTCCTTTCCCAATCGGTCACATATTTTCTAAACCTATCTACCTCATGGTCCTTTATGGCCAAGAAGCACTTTGTAAATTCATCCCCCAACATTTCCTGAAGGACTTTGTCCTTTCTTAGCTCTTCAATCGCTATATCGAGCGATGGGGGTAACATCTCTAACCCCTTTAGCCTGTAAGCGTTATCGTCTACAAATTCCCCTGGATCTATCCTGTTTTTTATACCATCCAACCCGGCGGCCAATATTCCTGCCATAACGATATAGGGGTTGGCGGCAGCCTCTGGTTTCCGAACCTCTAACCGTGTTCCTTCGCCCCGGTCTGGGGGTATTCTAATCATTACTGTCCGATTATCCTTTCCCCAGCATGTATTGATAGGGGCATAGGAATAGGGAACCATCCTTTTATACCCGTTTATAGTGGGAACACATAGGGCTGTGACCGCCTTGGCATGCCTCAGCAGACCACCGGCAAAATGCCGGCACATCTCCGATAACTTATCCGGAGCATGTGGGTCATAAAATAGATTTCTTCCCTGTTTATCCAGCAGACATGTATGAAGATGATAACCACATCCATATCTATCGTTATGCGGTTTTGTCATAAAGCTGGCTAAGTAGCCCTGCTTATACATTATCTCCTTAACCGCGGTCTTAAAGAAAAGAGCTGCATCAGCCGCCGCCACGCCGTCAAAGGGAGAAAAATTTATCTCAAATTGCCCTGGAGCATTCTCATGGAAACAGTCAAGTATCTTGAATCCCGCCTGCTTCAAATATTTACTGATAGTCTCCAATACAAAGTCGGCTTGGATATGGCGATATTCAGCAAATGCTTGCCAATCCCGCGTCACCGGCTCTTGTTGACCGTCCGCATTCTTATAGACGAAGAACTCGAATTCTGAACCAAACCTGGGGATTAAATCGATTTCTTGATATTGTTCAACCAGGCGGCAGAGTACCGCACGAGGCGCTGCCATGGTTGGCCTCCCGTCATAGGAATAGGGATTGGCCATGACATGACCTACTTTGGAGGCCCAGGGAATCTTTCTAAAGCTGGTAAAGTCCGGGACCAGAAGAAAATTGGGGAAGAGATACTTGTAATCAAAGCCTGTACCGGGCGCCAGGGTAAGACCTGAATCAAGGCCCAATAAGGCTGAAGGAAAAGCAAGGCCTGTGTTTGATATCTCCTTAAAACGGTCAACCGGCACATTCTTTATTCTTGAGATGCCGCTGATGTCACATAAGCTAACCCTGACCAGCTCAATATCCTCGTCCCGGAGTAACTTGAATACCCCTACCTTAGCCTTCAATTCTTCTTCATCCAAGAGGCTGTCTACAAATCCTGTCATTTCTGTTTGTTCCATGTAATACCGTACTTCTTTTTAAAATGGTGTGGACCGAGTGCCAGTTTGGCCCGACGAAGTCCTTCCAGTCCTAAATCCTCTTCACGATTGGTGTACGTGCAACCCGCCCAAAATCGCTGACAGAAGGCCTGGGAAATAAATTGGCTTAATCCACAATAATGGTGATCGGCCTTTTCGATATGAACCACCGCGGTCTCTTGGTTGAGCCTCTCACCTATGCAGAAGCCCCTGATTTTACCATCAATCCTGACAGCCATGCCTACGATGGGTAATACATGAAAATTAAGTAAAGCGTCTCTTGTGGCCTTTAGATCTATCTCTAAAAACTCTTCCTCTTCAGGAGATTTGTTCTCTTTAAGTATGAGGCTGCTATGTCTTCAGACAAACCATTCCTCTCCAAATTCCACACACTCCGGGATATTGTCTTCATTTAGAATCTCCACGGAAAAATTTGGATAATTTTTCTTAAACCTCTTTATAAAATTCCTTTGACCATTATATCGGCGACCAGAAAGTTTTATCAGGTTTTCGGTCAGGTATACGTAATCATAGCTATCGGATATCTCCTTTACTAAGAATCTACTTTGATCGCTCAGATATCTCTCGATAAACCCTTCCGAGGCCCTCCGGACCTTTGGCCTTTTGCCCATCGATTCCATGGCCTCCAGGCGTATATTGATGGCCCTATGCACATGTTGCTTCTCAAAGGGTGGGAAAAAAAACTCCTTTCCCGGTCTATCACAAAAGAGACCGACGCTGTTATCAATGGCACATATCTTTGTCTTGAAATAATGCCTCCACATAAACAGACTGGTGAACGTGTGATCTGAAATCTCGGGCGGGATGGATTCAAAATATGGTCGTAAAAGATCGTGGTCATGAATCACCAACTCTCTGAATTTTGGGAAAAGGGGTAAGAAAGTAATGTTCATGACCACGATTTCTAACTTAGGGGCTTTGCCCGACCGTAAGGCGCACCGTCATAAAATATCCCATTATTTCAACGGCCTGTAGAAGCCCGAACCCTTAGTTGGAGGCGGCGAGTGGAGTCGAACCACTGAAAGAAGGTTTTGCAGACCCCCGCCTTACCACTTGGCTACGCCGCCGTTCATTTTACCGGTAGTATTGCATTGATCATGCCAGTGGTTTGTGGTTTGGACGTGGTGGAATAGGCGGAGAGTTGCGTTCAACCAGATATCGATTGAAAAATGAGCTGAAATCCTCTGTTAATATTGATAGTTTCGTAAAAAGTCTCTGATGAGCCCACCTTGGTCATCTTTTTGTAAAGCTTCTTAATGAAGCGAAGCGTCAAAATCGTAAACTGTTTGAGGACGTTAGTCCGAGTTTTTACGATTTAGCGAAGCGAGTTTAGAGGCTTCAAAAAGTGACCAATC
>JAUVFC010000001.1 GCA_030594505.1 Desulfobacterales bacterium | reverse complement strand
GCTAAATTGCAAAAACTCGGGCTAACGCCCTCAAACAGTTTGCAATTTTTACGCTTCGCTTCACTAAGAACCTCTATGAAAAAGAGACCAAGATAAGCTCATCAAAGACTTTTTACGAAACCATCAATCTTCAATCGAAAATCGTCAATATTAGAGAGGGATCATGCCAAAAAGAGGGAAAAAATATAAAGAGGCGCTTAACAAGATAGACGAGAACAAGGAGTATGATTTTAGCGAGGCATTACAGTTGGCTCTGGATTCGTCGTATACTAAATTTGACGAATCAGTTGATGTAGCGGTCCGGCTTGGTGTAGATCCAAGGCATGCAAACCAGATGGTTCGCGGAACAGTTGTTTTGCCGAATGGCACAGGTAAAGCCGTGCGGGTTTTGGTATTTGCTAAAGGAGAGAAAGAAAAAGAGGCCCAGGACGCAGGGGCCGATTTTGTGGGAAATGATGACCTTATCGAGAAGATAAAGGGAGGATGGCTGGACTTTGATAAGGCAGTTGCCACCCCGGATGTGATGGGGGCTGTAGGGAAGATCGGTAAGCTCCTAGGGCCGCGGGGACTTATGCCGAATGCCAAATCCGGCACGGTTGCCTTTGATGTTGCCAGGGCGGTTAGAGAGCTAAAAGCCGGCAAGATTGATTTTAGAGTTGAAAAAGCCGGTATTGTTCATACTTCCATTGGAAAAGTCTCTTTTGGCGTAGGAAAGCTGCGTGAAAATTTAGCGTCATTTTTTGATACAATCATTCGACTTAAACCTGTCAGCAGTAAAGGGGTCTATTTGAAGGATATCGCTATTTCTACCACGATGGGACCAAGTGTCAAAGTTGATCCGGTTCATGTCAAAACCATGGTAAAATAATTGAATACGATAATTAGTAAAGGAAATACTGTTTTGGACACAGATTCAGCCATAGTAGCCTTGGCTACGACGGCTGAATCTGTGTCCAAATTTAATTTTGGTTTTTGTATAAAATTTGACTGTCCGAGACCGTAGGTGCGCCTCACAACAGGTGTTTAAAATATCCTGCATAGACAGTATCGTTTTTATTGCGATATATCTATTAATTGTAGTGTGTGCCTCCGGATCGGGCAGGTGATTAGGACATTGAAGATTGAAGATTGAGGATTGAAGATTGAGGATCAATAGCCTCTTGTTCAAATAGTCAATCGTCAATCGAAAATCATCAATCTTCAATGTCCATATACTGTCCGAGAAGGGAAGGGGGTGTAGAGGCTATTGAATCGACAAGGAAAAGAAAAACTCGTTAAAGATCTCCACGAAAAAATTTTAGATATAAAGGCGGCCATACTGACGGATTTCAAGAGCCTTAATGTTGACGCAATGAATGACTTGCGGAAACAGCTCAAAGCTGAGTCTGTGGAATATCGTGTGGTTAAAAATACATTGCTGGAGTTATCTTCACAAGATACCGACATGGCTTTGATAAAGGATTACTTTGTAGGGCCGTGTGCGGTCGCCTTGAGCAAAGAAGACCCGGTAGCTCCGGCTAAGGTGCTGGTCAAATTTGCTGAAAAGAATTCAGCCCTGAAGATCAAGGCGGGTGTATTGGATGGTAAGGTCCTGGATGTAAATGCAATAAAGGCATTGGCGGATCTTCCGTCTCGCGAGATATTGCTGGCCTGGCTCCTTTCAGCAATGAACGGTGTGCCAACCGGCCTTGTGGTAGCGCTCAGCGGTGTTATAAGGAATTTATTGGGAGTAGTGACGGCACTGAAAGACCAAAAGGAAAAAACTGCTTAAGAATATTAAAGAGAAAATAGTTTTAGGAGGAAGACCGAAATGGCAAAGATTAAAAAAGAAGATGTTATACAATTTATATCGGATATGTCCGTATTGGAGCTTTCCGAACTGGTAAAAGAACTTGAAGAAAAATTTGGTGTTAGCGCTGCAGCGCCTGTTGCTATGGCGGCCATGCCGGCTGCCGGAGGAGAGGCCGCTGCTGCTGAAGAAAAGACAGAATTTGATGTAATTCTGACAGCGCCCGGCGACAAGAAGATCCAAGCAATCAAAGTAGTTAGGACAATTACCGGACTTGGATTAAAGGAGGCCAAAGAGTTGGTCGATAGCGCTCCCAAGGCGGTTAAAGAAGGGGTCTCCAAAGATGAGGCCGAGGATATCAAAAAACAACTGGAAGAGGCAGGAGCCGCGGTTGAAGTAAAGTAATTTAAGAGTGTAAAAATTTCATCTTGCCTATGAGCTATCAGCCATGAGCTAATTTAAGGAGATAAGATGTTGAGTAAACCTTCGGCGACGGCCAAGCGTTTTCGAAAAAGTTTTGGCAAAATCAAAAAGGTCATTGATATGCCTGATCTTATGGGAATGCAGAAGCAGTCTTATGCCCGATTTTTGCAAAGGGATGTCCCCCCTGAAAAACGGGAGGACATCGGGCTGCAAGCCGTGTTTAATAGTGTTTTCCCGATCAGAGACTTCAGCGGTACCGCTTCTCTGGAATTTGTCAGGTATGCGTTGGGCGAGATCAAGTATGATGTAGAAGAATGTGTTCAAAGAGGGATGACCTACGAGGTACCGATCCGGATTACTGTCCGCCTGGTGGTATACGCTCTCGATAAAGAGACCGGCAGTTCCAGTATTCGCGACATCAAGGAACAAGAGATATATTTCGGTACCATACCCCTGATGACGGAGAAGGGGACGTTCATTATAAACGGGACGGAGCGTGTGATTGTAAGCCAACTGCATCGTTCTCCGGGCGTCTTTTTTAATCATGACAAGGGCAAGACGCACACGAGCGGAAAGGTTCTCTATTCCGCCCGTATTATCCCCGTGCGGGGTTCCTGGATCGATATGGAAATAGACACAAAAGATATTGTGTATATTCGGATTGATCGTCGCCGAAAGTTTCCGGTTACCCTCCTTTTAAAGGCCTTGGGTTATTCAACGGAAGACATTTTGAATTATTTTTATCGCAAAGAAACCATCCTGATAAATGGTGACTCTTTAAGCAAGGTCTTTGATCCGGAACTTCTTGCCGGGGAACGGGTGTCAAAAGATGTAAAAGACCCGGAAACCGGCAACGTCATCATAAAAGAGGGGAAAAAGGTTACAAAACGTATAATTCGGGACCTTGAGAAGGCAAAGATAGAGGCGATTCCTATCGACTTTAGTTCCATCACAGGAAAGGTTTTGGCTGACACGGTAACAGATGCCAAAACCGGAGAAAAGATCGCTGAAATCAATGAAGTATTAGACGAAGAAATATTTGAACGGATAAAGGCGGCCGAGGTTCCTTCGATTGAGGTCCTTTTTATTGATAATATTATAACAAGTGATTCTATACGAAAGACACTGCAACTCGACAAGGTAAACAACCAGGATGAGGCGGTGGTGGAAATTTATCGAAGACTGCGTCCCAGCAATCCGCCTACCCTGGAGATGGCATACGATTTTTGCAATAAGCTTTTTTTCGAGCCTACCTATTATGATCTTTCAAAGGTGGGACGTCTAAAAATGAATCTGCGCCTTGACCAGGAAGTGCCGATTGATGTTCGGACCCTCAAAAAAGAGGATATCCTTCTGACGACCAATACGTTAGTGGCACTGAAGGATAGCCAGGGTCCTGTGGATGACATCGACCACCTGGGGGATCGTAGGGTTCGCGCTGTGGGTGAACTTCTTGAAATACAGTACCGGACAGGATTGGTGAGGATGGAAAGAGCGGTCAAAGAACGTATGAGCCTCCAGGAGATTGAAGCGCTGATGCCTCACGACCTAATTAATTCCAAGCCTGTTTCCGCGGTGCTGAAAGAGTTTTTCGGAACCAGCCAACTTTCACAATTTATGGATCAGACAAATCCTCTTGCTGAAATTACCCATAAACGACGTTTAAGCGCTTTAGGACCTGGGGGATTGACAAGAGAACGAGCCGGCTTTGAGGTAAGAGACGTTCATCCGACCCACTATGGCCGTATCTGCCCCATAGAGACCCCGGAAGGGCCAAACATCGGATTGATTGTTTCTTTGAGTACGTATGCGCGTGTGAACGATTACGGCTTTATTGAAACCCCGTACAGATTGGCAAAAGATGGCAGGGTATCTCAGAAATATCGCTTCCTGAATGCGTTGGAAGAAAAAGACCATCCGATTGCTCAGGCAAATGCCCCGTTGACAGGGAATGGACAGTTCAAAAATCCAACGGTGTCAGCGCGGGTGGGCGGTGAATTCATGATGGTTGGTCGCGACGAGGTTAAATTCATGGATGTCTCTCCAAACCAGTTAGTGAGCGTTTCAGCCTCGTTGATTCCGTTTTTAGAGAACGATGATGCCAACCGTGCTCTCATGGGCTCGAACATGCAACGCCAGGCGGTTCCTCTTTTAACAAGCAGCGCTCCTCTGGTCGGTACAGGTATGGAAAAGGCCGTTGCCGAGGATTCCGGTGTTACGGTAATTGCTAAAGAAGACGGGAAAGTAATGGATGTAGATGCTTCCCGAATAGTTTTGCGCTATGATACGGATGGGGACACTACAATACCGAAGGTGGAAATCTGCAAGTTAAGCAAGTTCAACAGATCCAACCAGAACACCTCTTTTAACCAGAGACCGATTGTTCGGAAAGGTGACCGTGTTAAAAAAGGAGATATTATTGCTGACGGCCCTGCCATTGAAATGGGAGAACTTGCCCTTGGCAAGAATATAATGGTCGCCTTTATGCCGTGGGGGGGATACAATTTTGAAGATTCGATACTGGTGAACGAACGCTTGACCAAAGAGGGAATATTTACATCGGTTCATATCGAAGAGTTCAGCACTGTTGCCCGGGACACAAAACTCGGCAAGGAAGAGATCACGCGAGACATACCGAACGTAGGAGAGGATGCATTAAAAGATCTGGATGAAAGCGGGGTTGTTCGAATTGGGGCCGAGGTGGGTTCCGGTGATGTATTAGTAGGTAAAATCACCCCAAAAGGGGAGACACAGCTTTCCCCGGAAGAAAAACTTTTGAGAGCAATTTTTGGAGAAAAGGCCGGCGATGTAAAAGATACGTCCCTTCGAGTTCCTCCTGGAATTTCCGGGATTGTAATTGACGCCAAGGTCTTTTCACGCAAGGGGGTAGAAAAAGACAGTCGTGCAAAATCGGTTGAAAGCGAAGAGATTGTTCGACTCGACAAAGATCGGCAAGATGAGCTTAAAATTATAGAAGAATCGACCCGGGAAAAGCTCAAAGAACTTTTGGTCGGACAAAGATGCGGCCCCGCGATTAAAGATAGCCGCGATAAAGTCGTGGTGAAGAAGGGAGCGAAGATCACTGCTTCAGGCATAGATTCTATCCCAATGCAGAAGTGGAGTCGAGTCGTCTTGCCGGATGATGATATAGCTGAGAAAGTATCCAGAGTGCTGGACGATTATAACGAACAATGTGATCTTATTAAAATGGTTTTTGAAAAGAAATCAAGCCGCCTGAAAAAAGGTGATGAACTCCCTCCTGGTGTTATCAGGTTGGTCAAGGTGTATGTGGCTATGAAGCGTAAGCTTTCGGTGGGGGACAAGATGGCAGGTCGTCATGGAAACAAGGGTGTTGTTTCGAGAATCCTTCCCGAAGAGGATATGCCTTATTTTGAAGACGGCACACCGATAGATATGGTTTTAAATCCCCTGGGGGTCCCTTCGCGAATGAATGTCGGGCAGATATTGGAGACCCATTTGGGATGGGCGGCCAAGGGGTTAGGCCGGCAGCTTTATGACTTGATCGAGAAGGCGGAATACGAACCAATAAGGAAAAAACTGAAAAGTATCTTTTCCTCAAAATCGATGCAAGACGTGATAGACGAGATGGATAATGAAGAACTGAAAAACATCGCGCTCTGTTATCGAAACGGGGTCCATTTAGCCACATCGGTCTTTGACGGTGCAACTGAAGAGGATATTGAAAAACTTCTAAAAAATGCCGATCTCCCTGTTGCCGGCCAGGCGACTCTTTATGACGGTCGATCAGGAGAACCGTTTGATAATAAAGTGACAGTGGGGATTATGTACATGATGAAATTGCATCATTTGGTTGATGACAAGATTCATGCAAGATCGATCGGGCCTTATTCCCTGGTAACCCAGCAACCTCTTGGCGGCAAGGCCCAGTTTGGTGGCCAACGCCTGGGTGAAATGGAAGTTTGGGCTATGGAAGCCTATGGAGCCGCCCATGCGCTGCAAGAGTTTTTGACTGTGAAATCAGATGATGTAACAGGCCGAACTCGCATGTATGAAAAGATTGTCAAGGGTGATAATACACTGGAACCAGGTTTGCCGGAGTCATTCAACGTGCTTGTCAAGGAACTCCAGAGCCTTGGGTTGGATGTGCAGCTTGAAGAGAGAGAATAAAAAATAGAGGAGAAAACATTGGAAGATATTTACAGTTTTTTTGCAAAACCGAAAGATCCGGTTGATTTTAAAGCGGTTAAAATTTGTATCGCTTCTTCCGAAAAGATACTGGAATGGTCTTACGGTGAGATCAAAAAGCCTGAAACCATCAATTATCGTACGTTCAAACCTGAACGAGACGGGCTCTTCTGTGCCAAAATATTCGGGCCGACAAAAGATTACGAGTGCAATTGCGGTAAATACAAGCGAATGAAACACCGGGGTGTGGTATGTGAAAAGTGCGGAGTAGAAGTCATACAGTCCAAAGTGCGCAGAGAGCGGATGGGGCATATTAAGTTGGCTACTCCTGTCGCCCATATCTGGTTTTTAAAAAGCCTTCCGAGCAAAATCGGAAACCTTCTCGATCTTACCATGAAAGAATTGGAGAAGGCTCTTTATTTTGATGCATATGTTGTCACAGATCCCAAGAATACTCCTCTGAAGTATAAAGAAATCCTGACGGAAGAAAAATATAACGATGCCCGTGAAAAGTATGGGCGAGGCTTTGAAGCCGGGATTGGCGCTGAAGCGATCAAAAGGCTTTTGGCGCAGATAGATTTAGACCGGCTTTATGCTGATCTTCGCGAGGAAATACGGAATACCGGTTCAGAAGCTACGAAAAAGAAGTGCTTTAAACGGCTTAAGGTAGTCGAGGCCTTTAGACGATCTATTAATCGCCCGGAATGGATGATCATGGATGTCGTCCCTGTATTGCCGCCTGATTTACGTCCCCTGGTCCCTCTGGAAGGAGGGCGTTTTGCCACTTCTGATCTAAACGATCTTTACAGGCGGGTCATCAACAGAAATAATCGTCTGAAAAGACTCCAGGAGCTGCATGCTCCGGATATCATCATACGTAATGAGAAAAGGATGCTTCAGGAAGCAGTGGATGTCTTGTTTGACAACGGGAGAAGAGGCAAGACTGTTACCGGGACCAATAAACGGCCTCTCAAATCATTAAGTGATATGCTCAAGGGGAAACAGGGACGATTCCGCCAGAATCTATTGGGGAAACGCGTTGACTATTCCGGTAGAACGGTTATTGTTGTTGGACCGGAATTGCGTCTGCATCAATGCGGGCTTCCCAAGCAGATGGCTTTAGAGCTGTTTAAACCATTTGTTTACAGTCGACTGGAAGCCAAGGGTTACGTTACCACTATAAAGAGCGCCAAAAGAATGGTGGAACGGGAGATCCCGGAAGTCTGGGACACCCTGGATGAAGTAGTAAAAGAATACCCTATTATGTTGAACCGGGCTCCCACCTTACACCGCCTCGGCATACAGGCATTTGAGCCGACTCTGATTGAGGGGAAGGCCGTTCAGCTCCACCCTTTAGTCTGCACAGCCTTTAACGCAGACTTTGATGGAGACCAAATGGCGGTCCACATTCCCCTTTCCATAGAGGCACAAATTGAGGCGCGTGTGCTGATGATGTCCACGAACAATATTCTGTCTCCGGCCAGTGGAGAGCCGATTATTGTTCCGACTCAGGATATTGTATTGGGGATATATTACCTTACTCGTGTCGTATCGAGTGAAAAGGGAGCAGGGAAGATCTTTGCAAATCCTGAAGAAGTTCGTATTGCTTATGACGCCGGCATAGCAGGACTACATGCCCCTATACAGGTCCGTATGGACGGGAAACGGGTCGATACTACAGTGGGGCGTATTATTTTCAAGGAGATTGTACCGCCTGCGATTTTTTTTGATGTGATCAACAAGGTTATGGACAAGAAGGCCCTGCGGAATTTAATTAATCAATGTTATCGAACCCTTGGTATCAAAACGACCGTTATCCTCACTGACAGGTTGAAGGACCTGGGTTTTTATTATGCCACTAAGGCAGCGATCTCAGTGTCAGTGCATGATATGGTCATACCTCCAAAGAAAGAGATTATTCTGAAAGTCGCCGAAAAGGAAGTAAAGGAGATTGAGGAACAGTACGTGGAGGGCCTGATCACCCAGGGCGAAAAATATAACAAGGTTGTTGATATCTGGGCCAAGGCTACGGACGAAGTTGCCAATGAAATGATGGAAGAGATGAAGATGGTGCCGGTGGTGGATGAAAATGGCAAGGTTGTCTGTGGAGAAGATGGCGAGATTCTCAAGAAGGAAAGTTTTAATTCCATATATATCATGGCCGATTCCGGATCCAGAGGCAGCAAGGACCAGATGCGCCAATTGGCCGGGATGCGTGGTTTGATGGCCAAGCCGTCCGGCGAAATTATTGAAACCCCTATAACGGCAAATTTCCGGGAGGGGCTCACCGTGCTCCAATACTTTATTTCTACCCATGGCGCGCGGAAAGGTTTGGCGGACACTGCTTTAAAGACTGCAAATTCCGGCTACTTAACCCGGCGTTTGGTGGATGTGGCGCAGGAGTCGATCATAACAGAGCAAGACTGCGGAACTGTCGATGGTATTGAAGTAAAATCGCTCATGGAAGGCGGTGAAATCATTCAACGGGTTGGAGAACGTGTGCTTGGCCGGGTTGCATTGAAAGATATACGGGATCCGTTTGCAGATCAAATATTGGTCAAGGCGGGTGAGGAGATCGACGAGGCAAAGGTTAAAAAGATCGACGAAGCAGGCCTGGAGCGGGTGAAGATCAGATCGGTTCTAACATGTCACGCGAAGAGTGGTGCTTGCGCTAAGTGTTATGGCCGGGATTTGGCCTATGGGAGACCGGTAGAGGTCGGACAGGCAATCGGTATCCTGGCTGCTCAGTCTATCGGAGAACCAGGAACACAGCTTACCATGAGGACCTTTCATATCGGAGGAACTGCCAGCCGAAGGGTGGAGCAGGCAGATATAAAGGCGAGAAACAAGGGAACGGTTAAGTTTATCAACCTGGAGACTGTTGGCAATGCAGATGGCGAGTTGGTGGCAATGAACCGTAACGGCGAGATCGCTATTGTAAGCCCGAACGGACGCGAACGAGAACGATATCCGGTTATCTATGGAGCGCATCTCGTTAAAAAAGATGATGATCCGGTTGTCACGGGCGATTTAATTGCGCTATGGGATCCATATACCATGCCGATTTTGACCGAGGCCTCGGGTAAGGTTAGGTTTGGCGATGTCATTGTTGGTCGTACCATGACGGAAAAAGTCGATCCGGTGACTGGAAAAGCGAGTATGGTGATTGTGGAATACAAAGAGACTGAATTACGTCCCAGGATATCGATTAAAGATGAGAGCGGAAAGACTACCAAAATCCCTGGTACAAAAAGAGATGCCAGATATATTCTGCCGTTGAATGCTATTTTGATGGCATCAGAAGGCGATACGGTTGCGGCAGGAGATATTATTGCGAAGATTCCACGAGAAACTACAAAGACTAAAGACATTACGGGTGGTCTTCCCCGTGTGGCTGAGCTCTTTGAGGTTAGAAAACCGAAAGAGACTGCCATTATCAGCGAGATTGACGGATATATCAGCTTTTCCAAGGGAATAAAAGGGAAGAGAAAAGTTACCGTTACCCCCGAGGTTGGTGACAAGAAGGAATATTTGGTTCCAAAAGGAAAGCATATAAGCGTGCATGAAGGAGACTATATCCGGGCCGGCGAATCATTGATGGAAGGTTCCGCTAATCCGCACGACATCTTAAATGTCCTGGGAGTGCAGGAACTTGCGCGGTATTTGGTCGATGAAGTTCAGGAGGTCTATCGGCTTCAGGGGGTTCGTATCAACGACAAACACATTGAGGTCATTGTGCGACAGATGCTCAAGAGAGTCAGAGTGACCGATCCGGGTGATACAGACTTCTTGTTGGATGAACAGGTTGAAAGGCGGACATTTGGAGATGCCAACGAGCGCATTCTCAAAGAAGGTGGCGCCCCGGCCACTGCTGAACCCCTCCTTCTCGGAATTACAAAGGCGTCGCTGAGCACTGAAAGCTTTATTTCCGCTGCTTCATTTCAGGAGACCACGAAGGTGCTGGCGGATGCCGCTATCGGGGGAAAGGTGGATACCTTGCGGGGATTGAAAGAAAATGTCATTATGGGGCGCATTATACCGTCCGGGACCGGTGTTGGTCAATACAAGAAGATTTCCATTACTACTGTTGATGATGCGCAGGCAGAAACGGAAGCCGGCGCTGCCGGCGGGAATGAGTAATTATGAGTTTTCGCTCTTTTATAGACCGTTGCAAAGCAAAGCGCGGCTGAGAAGAGCAAATTTTTTTGTTGACATAAAAGAATAATGTTAGTAAATATACTCTTTTCGATTCACGGGCGGTACCATATAAAAAATAAGCGTACGTTGCTGCGTATTTAAAAGAGACCCTTGCAAAATGTCACATTTTGCAAGGGTCTCAAATAATGAGGACATTATGCCTACTATCAACCAATTAATAAGGAAAGGCCGAGTACGGTTAAAGAACAAGACAAATACGCCGGCTTTAAAGGCGTGCCCCCAAAAACGCGGGGTGTGCGTCAGAGTGTATACGTCTACCCCTAAAAAACCGAATTCAGCCTTAAGGAAAGTGGCTCGTGTTCGGTTAACAAATGGAATCGAGGTAACCTCTTATATCCCTGGAATAGGACATAACTTGCAGGAACATTCCGTGATCTTGGTTAGGGGAGGACGTGTGAAGGATTTGCCTGGTGTACGATATCATGTTGTGCGGGGTACGCTCGATTCCATCGGAGTTCAAGATCGTAAACAGGGCCGGTCGAAGTATGGGGCCAAAAAGCCCAAGTAGTGTCCATCACGGAAACGGCATCTTTTGCCCCAATACTGCGTTTTCTCTACGAGCAGGAAGCCGCAGGTTTTCTATTCTCGATCCCGCCTGGGCGGGACTGCGCCTGCGGTAGAAACCTTTGTGCGGCCAAAATATACCATTTCTGAATGGACACTAAGTAATATTAGAAAATTGGAGATTTTTTATATATGGCCAGGAGAAGAGAAGTACCAAAACGGAGTATTTTGCCTGATCCTAAATATAACAATAGGTTGGTAGGCAAATTTATTAACGTTGTAATGAAAGACGGGAAAAAAAGTGTAGCGCAATCCATAGTGTATGATGCATTTGATATTATCCAAAACAGAACCAAAGAAGCGCCGCTCGCTGTTTTTGAAAAAGCGCTGGGAAACGTTAAACCGATCGTTGAGGTTAAATCCCGTCGAGTGGGGGGGGCCACCTACCAGGTTCCGGTGGAGGTAAGGGCGAACCGACGCACGGCGCTGGGAATACGTTGGTTGATTGCTTATGCCGGCAGCCGCTCTGAGAGGGATATGGCGAATAAGTTGGCGGGTGAATTGATTGATGCGGCCAACAAACGAGGTGCAGCATTTAAAAAGAGAGAAGATACTCACAGGATGGCCGATGCCAACAAGGCATTTGCCCACTATAGGTGGTAGGCTGTTAGCAAGGAGGATGCGTCATGGCGAAGAAGAAATTTGAGCGGACAAAGCCGCATGTGAATGTAGGTACGATAGGACATATAGACCATGGTAAGACGACATTGACGGCGGCCATTACGCGTTGCCTGGCAGCGGCAGGTCAGGCGGAATATGTCTCATTTGACAACATAGACAAGGCCCCTGAAGAGAGGGAGCGCGGAATAACGATTGCGACGGCGCATGTTGAATACGAGACAGTGACCCGACATTATGCTCATGTGGACTGTCCCGGCCATGCGGACTATATCAAGAACATGATCACCGGCGCGGCTCAGATGGACGGAGCGATCCTGGTAGTCGGCGCTGATGACGGCCCCATGCCGCAGACCCGTGAACATATATTATTAGCGCGTCAGGTAGGTGTGCCGAACATAGTAGTATTTCTGAACAAGATAGATATGGTTGACGACGAAGAACTGATCGAACTGGTAGATCTGGAACTGCGTGAGTTGCTTTCAAAGTATGATTTTCCCGGTGATGACACGCCGATCATCCCCGGTTCCGCGTTAAAGGCCCTGGAATGCGGCTGCGGCAAGCGTGAATGCGAGAACTGCGGTCCGATATGGAAACTGATGGACGCGGTAGACGATTTCATCCCCGACCCTGTTCGAGACACAGAGAAGCCGTTTTTGATGCCGATAGAAGACGTATTCAGCATATCCGGGCGCGGCACGGTTGTGACCGGTCGGGTAGACCGAGGGATTATCCATGTAGGCGATGATGTGGAGATCGTAGGAATACGTCCCACCTCCAAGACCGTATGTACCGGAGTTGAGATGTTCCGGAAGCTGCTGGATGAGGGTCAGGCAGGAGACAACATAGGGGTACTGCTCCGAGGTACTAAGCGAGAGGAAGTAGAGCGTGGTCAGGTAGTGTCCAAGCCCGGCACAATCACCCCGCACACGAAATTCAAGGCAGAAGTGTACATATTGACGAAAGAAGAAGGCGGACGTCACACCCCATTTTTCAACGGCTACCGTCCGCAGTTTTACTTTCGCACAACAGATGTGACCGGAGTGGTAAATCTTCCTGAAGGCATAGAGATGGTAATGCCCGGCGACAACGTATCGATAGACGCGGATCTGATTACTCCGATTGCGATGGAAAAAGAGCTCCGCTTTGCTATCCGTGAAGGCGGACGCACGGTTGGCGCCGGTGTTATCAGTGAAGTAATAGAATAATCTGAGATGACAGCTCAGATTGGCTAATAGGTAGTAACTATGATGATGAATCAGAAGATCAGGATTCGGTTAAGAGCTTATGATCATAAGCTCTTAGATCAGGCAGCTGTGGATATTGTTGATACGGCTAAGCGAACGGGGGCCAAAATCGCAGGACCGATACCGCTGCCGACGAAGATCAACAAGTATTGTGTTCTTAGATCGCCTCACAAGGATAAAAAGTCACGAGAACAGTTTGAAATCAGGACCCATAAGAGGTTGTTGGACATATTAGAACCCACACAACAGACCGTGGATGCACTTATGAAACTAGACCTGTCCGCGGGTGTGGATGTGGAAATTAAACTCTGACATTCGATCACAAGATCGATCGCTCTTGCACCATAGCAGATTTTTTTACCATTGAGGCAGTTTCAAAACGTCCCCTTTTGCCCAATCTCTGCGTAAGGCTCAGATTTTGCACGAAGTGAAGCGTCAGCGCTATCCTCGATCCGCCTGAGGCGGAGCTGCGGTTAAAATCTTCGCCTTGCTTGACCTTGGACAAAATTGAACGTTTTGAAACTGGCTCATTAGAGTAAATTAATCGGCCAGCTTTAAGATCTCCAAAGTGAGGCCTTTGCAGAGGGCTCAAAAGGAGATATCTTTAAGCGGCGCAGAGGCGAAGCGCCCCTTGGGGGCGTTTTTTCTGGTTAAATAGTGTCCATTTCCGGCTGGATACTAGATAGGGACGGAACAATGATAAAAGGAGTGTTGGCAAAAAAAATAGGTATGACGAGCATCTTTTCCTCGGACGGACATCGCTTGCCGGTAACCGTTCTCCAGGTTGGACCGTGTGTGGTTACCCGGATAAAGACTCAGGATACGGATGGGTATGAGGCCTTACAGATCGGTTTTGAGGAAAAGAGTCAGAAAAAGGTTAACCGACCGTTGGCCGGACATTTTAAAAAAAGCGGGGGGCGTGCTTTTGGCTTTCTGCTGGAATTTCCTGCAGACAATTGTTCCGAATTTGAAGAGGGACAAACGCTGACTGTTGATATATTTAAAACAGGTGAACGTGTTGACATATCCGGCATTTCCAAAGGCCGGGGCTATGCCGGTGTTATTAAACGATGGGGATTCCATGGGGGCGGGAAAACCCACGGGTCTCATTCTCACCGGGTGCCTGGCGCCATTGGGCAGTGTGCTTGGCCGGCAAAGGTAATGAAGGGAAAGAAACTTCCGGGACATTACGGGAACAGTCGTGTTACCGTTAAAGGCCTGGAAGTTGTGGATGTGCGACCGGAACAGAATCTTTTGATCATAAAAGGAGCAATTCCCGGGAGCCGCGGCGGCTTGGTGGAAGTGAGAAAACGGAAAGTTTGATGTCCAGAGATACGCTGGAAAAAGAATCTTATAGCGGGGAAGCCGGAGACTAAAAATGGGCATGGTGGATGTATATAACATACAAGGAGACAAGGTTTCTGAAATAGAACTGTCACCGGATATTTTTGATGTGCCGGTGAAAAATCATATTCTTCATCAAGTTGTGGTTATGCAGTTGGCAAACAGGCGATCAGGAACTGCGTCAACCAAGGGGCGTTCGGATGTGCGAGGCGGAGGCGGGAAGCCTTATCGGCAGAAGGGAACAGGGCGCGCGAGGGCCGGCACCATACGTTCTCCTCTTATGCGAGGCGGCGGAACGGTTTTTGGACCGTCACCCAGAAGTTTTGCCCTCAAGGTCTCCAAAAAGATACGGAAGCAGGCGCTTAGGATGGCGTTGGCAACTAAACGCAGGGATGAGGATCTTCTGATTTTGGACCGATTTGATCTCGGGGAGATCAAGACAAAGCGCTTTGTTGAGGCCATGAAAAGCTTAAAGACCGACAATGCCTTGATTGTTACTGATGCCGCGAATGAAACCCTGGAACTTTCTTCTGGAAATGTTCCGGATGTCAAAGTCTTGCGGGCGGAAGGACTAAACGTCTATGATATCTTGAAGTTCAAGCGCCTTGTACTATTAGAGTCGGCTATAAAACAGATAGAGAAGAGGTTGCTCCCGTGAACGAATATCAGATCATTCGAAGACCTTTAGTTACTGAGAAGAGCACTATTAACAAAGAGAATAACAACCAATTGGTATTTGAGGTTGCGCCAAGGGCGAATAAGGTTGAGATCCGAAGGGCTATTGAGTCGATTTTTAATGTTCGAGTATTAAAAGTTCGTACGATTCATATGATAGGGAAAAAGAAGCGCACAGGCAGGGCCATCGGTAAACGTCGAAATTGGAAAAAGGCGATAGTGACGCTTGGCGCCGGAGAACGTATCGAATTTTTTGAAGGAGCGTAGTTGGATCGTCAATTTAGAATGAGGTAGACCATGGGCACAAGAACAGTAAAGCCGACCTCCCCGGGGCGGAGGGCGCAATCATATAATACGTTTGATGAAATCACTCGATTGTCCCCTGAAAAAAGTTTAGCCAAGGGTTTAACAAAAACGGGCGGTCGTAATTCAAATGGTCGTGTAACATGTCGCCATAGAGGGGGCGGTCATAAGCGCCGCTATCGTTTGATAGATTTTAAAAGAGATAAAAGAGAGATTCCAGCCAAGGTGGCAGCAATAGAATATGATCCGAACCGGTCAGCCCGAATCGCGCTTTTACATTATGTGGACGGGGAGAAACGATACATTGTGGCGCCGGTCAATCTCTCGGTAGGGGCTAAAGTGATTGCGAGCGAAAAGGCGGATATCAAGCCGGGCAATGCCCTTCCATTGGGGAGTATCCCCCTTGGAACCCAGATTCACAACGTGGAGTTGCGAGTAGGGAAAGGGGGGCAGATTGTTCGAAGCGCCGGAACATATGCGCAACTTGTAGCCAAAGAAGGGAAATACGCACACGTTAAACTCCCATCCGGTGAAGTTCGACGGATACTTGTCGGCTGCTGGGCAACAATCGGTCAGGTTGGTCATGTAGATCATGAAAATGTTTCATTGGGTAAGGCTGGAAGAAAGCGCTGGTTGGGTAGGCGGCCAAAAGTACGGGGAGTTGCCATGAATCCCGTAGATCATCCGCATGGAGGTGGAGAGGGTAAAAGTTCAGGCGGACGACACCCTGTAACGCCGTGGGGAGTGCCCACAAAGGGTTATAAGACCGTAAAAAGAAAGTAGGATATTTCGGATTGAAGATTGACGATTGACGATTGAAGAAGGCTGCCAAAATCTTCAATCTTCAATCTTCAATCGTCAATTCAGAAGGGAGAAAGCCGTACCGCGTTCAGCAAAGAAAGGCCCATATATTGAAGCAAAGTTATTGAAAAAGGTCCTGGCCGCCCAGGAGACTAAGAGCAGGCAGGTAATTAAAACATGGTCGAGACGTTCGACAATAGTTCCGGAGTTGGTGGGTTTGACGCTTGCAGTTCATAATGGGAAGAAGTTTATTCCCGTGTTTATTTCGGAGAATATGGTTGGGCATAAGCTGGGAGAATTTTCGCCTACACGTACCTATTATGGCCATGCAGGTAATAAAAAAACCAGGGTGAAGTAACTAACAGAGGTTATGGTAAATGGATGTCAGAGCTAAGGCTAAATTTATACGGATTTCTTCAACAAAGGTCCGCAAAATTTTAGAGGCTGCCAAAGGGAAACCTGTTGAGGATGCCTTGAACAACCTGAAGTTTATGCCTCAGAAGGCGGCCAGAATTCTTGACAAGGTTGTCCGTTCTGCTGTTGCCAATGCGGACCAGAAATCCGGGGTTGATGTGGATTCACTTTTTGTGCGGAACATACTTGTAGACCAGGGCGCGTCCTTGAAACGTTTTCGTCCCAGGGCTCAGGGACGCGCTTACAGGATATTGAAAAGGACGAGTCATATTACCGTGATCTTGTCCGAGAAAGCTTAGGAAGATTGGCGATTGAAGATTGACTATTTGAAGAACAATTTATCGATCCTTAAATCTTCAATAGTCAACAAGAAATAAGGAGGTCGGTGTGGGACAGAAGGTCCATCCTATAGGTTTTAGACTGGGTATTATTAAGACATGGGATTCAAAATGGTTTGCCGGGAAAAATTATGCGGCATTTGTGTATGAAGACAGCAAGATACGACGATTTTTGAAAAGAAGGCTTTCCCATGCCGGTATATCCAAGGTAGAAATTGAGCGCGCTGCAAAGCGAATTAAGCTTCGTATATTTACGGCTCGTCCGGGATTGGTGATTGGAAGAAAAGGAACAGAAATAGAAAATCTTAAACGAGAATTGGAAAAATTTGTTCCGATGGAGGTAATCATTGATATTCAGGAAGTACGAAAACCTGAACTGGATGCGCAGCTTGTAGCAGAAAACGTGGCATTTCAAATTGTGCGGAGGGTTGCATTTCGGCGTGCGATGAAAAAAGCAGTGACTTCAGCCATGCGGTTTGGCGCACAGGGGATTAAGATTACCTGTTCCGGGCGTCTTGGAGGGGCTGAGATGGCGCGTACAGAATGGTTCCGTGAGGGTAGAGTCCCTCTTCATACAATGCGAGCGGATATAGATTGTGGTTTTAGCGAGGCCCGCACAACGTACGGGCTCATAGGGGTCAAGGTGCTGATTTTTAAGGGAGAAATACTAAAGAAGAAGGAAGGAAAATCTTAGGGGTCTGTACATATGCTAAGTCCTAAAAAAGTTAAATACCGAAAACGGCAAAAGGGGAGAATGAGGGGCGCCTCCTGTCGAGGGACAAGCCTTGCTTTTGGTGAATATGGATTGCAGGCTGTTGAATGCGGATATATTACGGCCCAGCAGATTGAGGCTGCGCGTATCGCAGTTACCCGCCATGTAAAAAGGGGGGGCAAAATTTGGATTCGGGTTTTCCCTGATAGGCCTTTTACCAGAAAGCCTGCTGAGACCAGAATGGGTGGAGGCAAGGGATCGCCGGAAGGGTGGATTGCTGTTATACGTCCGGGAAGGATTATTTATGAGATGGGAGGAGTGCCAAGAGAATTAGCAGATGAGGCTTTTCGGTTGGCTGCCCACAAGCTTCCTTTCAAGACAAAGATTGTAAGCAGGAGCTAAGCTGCCATGAAAGCAAAAGAGATCAGGGCTATGACGATGGAAGAGACAGAAGCTAAACTGAAAGATTTGACTGTAGAGTTGTTTAATTTGAGATTTCAGCATGCTACCGGGCAACTTGAAAATCCCATGAAGATTCCCCAGACCAAGAAGGATATCGCCCGTGTCAAGACTGTCTTGAACGAAAAAAGTAAAGAATCAGGGGAGTAAGGAAATAAAATAGATCATGAAAAAGCGTGGTTTGAGGAAAAAAAGGGTTGGCATAGTCTTGAGCAATAAAATGGATAAGACAGCGGTGATCCAGGTAGATCGTTTGGTGAAGCACACTCTTTATAAGAAATATATTCGCAGACGCGTTAAGTATGTATGCCATGATGAACAGAATCAATGCGGGATCGGCGATAAAGTAGCGATTATTGAAACTCGTCCATTTTCGAAGACGAAGCGGTGGCGTGTCTCGAATATTGTGGAGAAAACGGTTTAGGGAAGTGTTACGGGCTACGGGTTGCGAGTTGCGTGTTTAAAACTCGCAACCCGTAACTCGCAACTGGCTCTTTAAGACTGTCAATACTGGAATAACCAAAAGCTATACAATATCGAGCTGAATAAGTAAGGAACAAGTCATGATACAGGCAGAAACTCAACTACAGGCAGCAGATAATTCCGGCGCGAAAAGGCTATATTGTATCAAGGTGTTAGGTGGAGCAAAACGACGGTATGCGAGCGTCGGTGACATCATTGTTGTTTCAGTCAAAGAGGCGATGCCTAATTCAAAGGTGAAAAAAGGTGATGTTATGCGAGCTGTTGTAGTTCGGACAAAAAAAGAGGTTCGCAGACCGGATGGATCATATATTCGATTTGACGAGAATTCCGCCGTACTTATCAACCCGCAGAAGGAACCGATTGGCACGCGTATATTTGGTCCCATTGCCAGGGAGTTACGCGCCAAAAAATTTATGAAGATTATATCGCTGGCCCCTGAAGTTTTATAGCAGGGGAAGGCGAGGGGTAGCATGGATCATGAGAAAAGTTTGTCGCATCAAAAAAGACGATAAAGTCAAGATCATTGCCGGCAAGGAAAAGGGAAAAATCGGCAAGGTTTTGAAGATTATTCGTAAGAAGGGACGTCTTGTTGTAGAAAATGCCAACATAGTAAAGCGGCATACACGAACCGGAGGGCCAAACCGCCAGGGAGGAATTATTGAAAAAGAGAATCCTATATATTTTTCCAACGTGATGTTGATATGTGATAAGTGCATGAATACTATACGTATAAAAATGAAACAGTTGGAGGATGGCAAGAAGGTTCGGGCCTGCCGGAAGTGTGGCGAGATCTTGGATAAGTAGGATTTGGAATTGACAATCGACAATCGTCAATTTGAATGAGGAATAATATGTCACTGGTAAAAAAATTATATAAGGAAGAGGTAGCGCCAAAACTCAAGGAGATGTTCGGCTATAAAAATGTTATGCAGATTCCGCGGCTGACCAAGATCAGTCTTAACATGGGGTTGGGAGAAGCAATACAGAACATTAAGATACTGGACAGCGCTGTTGAAGAACTTGCTTTGATTTCCGGGCAAAAGCCCGTGATAACGAGGGCAAAAAAATCGATTGCGACCTTTAAACTGAGAGCAGGGATGCCTATCGGATGTAAGGTTACCCTTCGTGGCGATAGAATGTACGATTTTTTTGGCAAGCTGGTCAATATTGCTCTTCCGAGAGTACGGGATTTTCACGGTGTTTCAGCGAAGGCGTTTGACAAGAGAGGGAACTATTCACTTGGGATCAAAGAACAAATTATATTCCCCGAGATCGATTATGATAAGATTGATAAAATTAAGGGCTTGAATATTACGATAAATACCACTGCCGGAACAGATGAAGAGGCACAAGCATTTCTCAAATTGATGGGAATGCCTTTTAGGAATTGATAGGGATTGAAACATGGAAATTGGAAGGGGGATCGCTTGGCAAAGAAATCTTTAATGGCAAAAGCAACGCGTCCTCCCAAGTTCAGCGCTCGGAAGTATAGTCGCTGTCCTATTTGTGGGAGGCCGAGAGGATTTATGAGGAAATTCGGCATCTGCCGAATCTGTTTCAGGACTATGGCATTAAGGGGCGAATTGCCGGGCGTTGTAAAGTCGAGTTGGTAATGTGTCCTTTCATTTACAATAACAGTAATATAACATATCGGTTGATATTTTTATTTTATTAAAGAAATTAGGAGAAATCCATGGCAGTTACGGATCCTTTGGCGGACATGCTGACACGCATACGTAATGCAAATATGGCAAATTTTGGTAGAGTAGACGTTCCCGCATCCAAACTAAAGATCAGTGTCGTCAAGATTTTGAAATCCGAGGGGTATATTAAAAACTATAAGCTCATCAAGGATGGAAAACAGGGAATTATTCGAATCTATTTAAAGTACACCGGTACGAATCAGAGAGCTATCGCGGGAATACAAAAACATAGCAAGCCGAGCCGGCGCATCTATGTGAAGAGAAAAGATATTCCATTAATATTGAACGGTATGGGGATTACGATTTTATCAACATCTCATGGCGTACTGACGGATCGAGAGGCAAAAAAACAGAACGTGGGCGGTGAACTCCTTTGCGCTGTTTGGTAATTTAATAGTATAAGAATTTAAAAAAAGTGTTGTCCGGGAGAAAAGAAAATGTCTCGAATAGGAAAGATGCCGGTACCGATTCCGGAATCTGTTGAAGTAAACTATAAAGATCACAATATAACGGTTAAAGGAAAGAATGGGAAGCTGTCAAGAGCTATACACCCCGCTGTCGATCTTAAAATTGAAGATGATAAGATCATAGTGACTCCCGGTAATTCATCCAATAAGGTGAAAGCCTTACACGGATTGACACGTACCCTGGTTGCAAATATGGTTGCAGGTGTTACCAGGGGTTTTGAACGTGTTCTTGAAATTAACGGCGTAGGGTATCGGGCTGATTCGAAAGGGGATACGTTGACTTTTAATATCGGTTATTCCCACCCCGTTGTTTATAAGCTTCCGGAGGGGATCAACGCTACAGTTGAAAAGCAGACCAAAATCATCCTTTCAGGGATAGACAAAGAGCTTTTAGGGCTAACTGCCGCCAAGGTAAGATCTTTTCGTAAACCAGAACCGTATAAGGGTAAAGGGATTAAATACGCAGAAGAGCGTATCAGGAAAAAAGCCGGTAAGTCCGGAGCGAAATAGATTTGAGAGAGAGTGATCCATGGGATTGATGAACGAAAAACTGAGAGCGCGTTTAAAAAGAAAAAAACGGATTCGTAAAAAGATCTTCGGGACAAGTGAACGTCCGAGGTTATCTGTCTTTAGAAGTGCGCGGCATATGTATGCACAGATTATTGAAGATACAACCGGACAAACCCTGGTTTCAGCCTCTACAGTTGAGAAGACTGTCAGAGAAATGCCCGGGTTTGAAGATAAGAAGGCGGCAGCTCATCACATTGGGAAGCTTTTAGCGGAGAGAGCTGTCGGGAAGGGAATCTCAAAGGTTGTTTTTGATCGGAACGGATTTTTGTACCAGGGACGTCTTAAAGCGCTTTCGACAGGTGTACGGGAGGGTGGTTTAGACTTTTAATAGGGGGGAACCATTGTTTAAGGTAAATTCAGATGAGGTTCAGTTAATAGATAAGGTAATCCACATAAGTCGCGTGGCAAAGGTAGTCAAGGGCGGTCGTCGCTTTGGATTTAGCGCGATCGTTGTTGTGGGCGATGGTAATGGGAGTGTGGGATGCGGCCTTGGCAAGGCGAATCACGTCCCTGATGCGATTCGTAAGGGGGTCGAACAGGCAAAAAAAGATATGGGTCAGGTTGCCCTGATAAATAATACTATTCCCTATCAAGTCATCGGGAGGTTTGGTGCAGGCCGTGTTTTATTAAAACCGGCCTCGGAAGGTACCGGCCTTATCGCCGGGGGCGCGGTAAGAGCAGTGCTGGAAGCTGTGGGCGTGCAGAATATACTTACTAAGTGCTTAGGTTCCCATAATCCGCACAATATTGTGAAGGCCACTCTTGCAGGGCTGCGCCAGCTTGAATCTCGTGAAGCTATTGCAAAAAGGCGTGGGAAAAATCCTGAGGAGATTTAATTTGAAGACTTTTTGCGAAATCATCAAACTTGATGATACTAACTTTCCAAAAAGGACAAGGACTGATGTCGGAGATGGTTAAAATTACATTGCGAAAGAGTATGATCGGAAGACCTGAGAAGCACCGAAGGATTCTCAGGGCAATGGGACTCCGCAAGTTGAATCGATCGGTTGTTGTAAAGAACAGCCCTACCATACAAGGTATGATAAACAAAGTGTCCCATTTATTGGAAGTTGAGGAACAGGGCAATGAAGCTTAATGAATTAGCTCCCCCGGCAGGAGGAGTACGCAAGAACAGAAAACGAGTTGGCAGAGGGCCTGGATCCGGATGGGGTAAAACCTCGGGGAGAGGGCAAAACGGTCAGAATTCACGATCCGGCGGCGGTGTACGCGTCGGATTTGAGGGGGGCCAAATGCCTTTGCAGCGCAGGCTGCCTAAGAGAGGCTTTAAGAATATTTTCAAAAAAAGATACAGCATAATTAACATTCAGGAACTGGCCAGATTTGAAAAAGGGAGCACGGTTGACGATGCCGCCTTTAAGGGGGCCGGTTTATTGAAACATAGTACTGAAGGGATTAAGCTATTGGGAAAAGGAGAGATAACGTATCCTTTAACTCTGAATATTAAAGCTTGCAGCCGGGCGGCTCGCGCAAAGGTTGAAGCTGCGGGCGGAAAGATAATAGGATGTTAATGTGGTAGGAAGCGCCTTTCAAAATATTTTTAAGATCCCCGAATTAAAGAAGCGCATTACATATACCTGTTTATTGTTGATAGTTTATCGTATCGGCGTGCACGTTCCGACCCCCGGTATTGACGGGGATGCATTGGCATCATTTTTTGCCCGGGCACAGGGGACATTATTTGGGCTCTTTGACATGTTTTCCGGCGGGGCGCTGGAGAGACTCTCTGTATTTGCCCTTGGAATCATGCCGTATATTAGCGCGTCCATTATATTACAGTTGCTCACTGTAGTTATCCCAACGCTGGAACGGCTTTCCAAAGAGGGGGAGGCCGGCCGCAAGAAAATTACGCAATATACGCGGTACGGCACAATCGTCCTTAGTATTATACAGTCGCTTATGATCAGTGTGGGCTTGGAGAGAATGACCTCGCCGGGGGGCGCTCCTATAGTTTTAATCCCGGGGTGGTCTTTTCGTCTGATGACGATAATTACGTTGACCGCAGGGACTGCTTTTATCATGTGGCTTGGCGAACAGATTACCGAACGCGGAATCGGCAACGGTATCTCTTTGATCATCTTTGCTGGGATTGTGGCGCGGTTGCCCACTGCTGTCGGCAATTCCTTTCGTCTTTTAAGCACAGGTGAGATGGGGGTATTTCTTATCTTGATCCTGGTCGCACTTATGGTTGCGGTAGTGGCGGTAATTATCTTTATGGAACGAGGGCAACGCCGGATACCGGTACAGTATGCCAAACGGGTTGTGGGACGCCGGATGTACGGGGGACAAAGCACACATTTGCCCATGAAGATCAATACGGCAGGGGTTATACCTCCTATTTTCGCATCTTCTATCATCATGTTTCCGGCAACGATAGCCAGTTTTATAAATGTTCCGTGGATACAGAGCCTTGTGCAAGCCATGTCCCCGAACACCATATGGTACAACCTTTTTTATGTCGGTTGCATTGTCTTCTTCTGTTATTTTTACACGGCTGTGACATTTAATCCCGCGGATGTGGCGGAAAATATGAAAAAACATGGCGGATATATACCGGGGATCCGGCCCGGGAAACGGACCGCTGAATATATTGACAAGGTGTTGACCAGGATTACCCTTGGTGGGGCGTTATATGTTTCGGCTGTTTGTGTCCTCCCAACAGTTTTAATTTACAGGTTTAATGTTCCATTCTATTTTGGCGGAACCGCATTGCTGATCGTGGTAGGTGTGGCGATAGATACCGTGGCCCAGATGGAATCCCATATGATGGCCAGGCATTATGAAGGCTTTATGAAGAAAGGTCAAATGAAGGGCCGTATTTAAAATATGGTGACCTTAAAATCTCCAAGAGAAATCGAGAAGTTAAGGGTAAGCAATAGAATCGTGGCTGAAATTCTCGCGATTCTCAAAGAGGAGATCAGGCTTGGTGTCGATACCTTAAAACTGGATAGACGCGCGGAGGACTTAACAAGGGAATTCAAGGCGAAACCTGCTTTCAAGGGGTACAGAGGATTTCCTTATACTATTTGTGCTTCTGTAAACAACCAGGTAGTTCATGGTTTCCCTTCTCCAACGCCATTGAAAGAAGGAGATATTGTCAGCATTGACTTTGGCGTTTTTTTTGACGGATATTATGGAGATGCAGCCATAACCGTGCCTGTGGGTCAGGTGCCCGAGAGGGTCAGTCGCTTATTGCGGGTCACGGAAGAGACACTGTACCTGGGAATAGAACAGGCCCGGTACGGGAACAGACTTTCTGATATTTCTCACGCTATTCAGTCACATGTTGAAACTAATGGTTATTCCGTGGTTCGGAAGTTTGTAGGGCATGGCATAGGGAAAGAGCTTCATGAAGAACCCCAGATACCTAATTACGGAAGACCGGGATTTGGAATTCGTCTCCAGCCCGGAATGGTTTTGGCAATAGAGCCAATGGTTAATATGGGAGGGTATGAGGTTAAGACCCTGGAGGACGGCTGGACGGCCGTGACAAAGGATGGCAGTTTATCGGCCCACTTCGAACATACCGTAGTAGTAACCGAAACAGAACCGGAGATTTTAAGCAAACGGGATGGGAGTTTTAAATGGCAAAGGAAGAAGCAATCGAAGTTGAAGGGAAGGTGCTTGAAACCCTGCCGAACGCAATGTTTAGAGTAGAATTGCCAAACGGCCATATCGTCTTGGCCCATATTTCGGGAAAGATGCGTATGCACTTTATTAAAATACTTCCCGGGGATACGGTTACGGTGGAACTTTCGCCGTATGACCTTACGAGGGGGAGGATTACTTATCGATCCAAATAAGTTCATAGTATATTCTCATTTTGGACACAGATGAACGCAGATTATCAGGATGTTAAATATAGAGTTGCGAGTTACGGGTTGCGGGTTAAAAAGGGAAATTAAGGTATTCGATAATTATAGAAAATAGATATCCGTGTTTATCTGTGAAAATCTGTGCCCTAATTTAAATTGGAAGTTTGGAGAAAGAAGATGAAAGTCAGGGCTTCGGTTAAAAAGATGTGTCCTAAGTGTAAGATTGTTAAGCGCAAAGGCATTATAAGGGTAATTTGCGAGAATCCGCGTCATAAACAAAGACAAGGATAAAGGAGGTAAAGATTGGCAAGGATTGCTGGAGTTGATTTGCCCAGGGGGAAGCGTATCGAGATTGGGTTAACCTATATTTTTGGAATCGGACGTATAACGTCCCAAAAGATATTGGGAAAAGCAGGTATCGGTTTAGATATGAAAACCGATGAACTCACTGACGCCCAGGTAAGCGATATCAGAAAGGTCATAGATAACGAATATAAGGTCGAAGGTGATCTCCGCAGTGAAATTTCTATGAACATCAAGCGATTGATGGACTTGGGCTGCTATAGGGGTTTGCGTCACAGGAAGTCACTGCCGGTAAGGGGGCAGAGAACCCATACCAACGCCAGGACTCGTAAAGGACCACGTCGTGCTACAGTAGGCAAGCGGAAGAAGTGATGATTTTCATCAAAAAAGATTAGGGGGTAAAATGGTAAAAGCGAGCCGTCGGGGAGGCAAAAAACAGGTCAAAAAGTTTGTTCAAAACGGGGTTGCGCATATCCAATCCACATTTAATAATACGATTGTGACGATCACGGACCAGTCCGGAAATGTAATTTCGTGGGCAAGCGCCGGCATGCAAGGATTTAAGGGGTCGAGAAAAAGTACCCCCTTTGCCGCCCAGCTTGCGGCTGAAGATGCGGCCAAAAAGGCGATGGAACACGGAATGAAGAATATAGATGTATATGTAAAAGGGCCGGGGGCCGGGAGAGAAGCTGCTTTACGGGCACTTCAAGCCACAGGATTTAATGTCCGGTTAATTAAAGATGTTACCCCTATTCCCCATAATGGTTGTAGACCTCCAAAGAGGAGGAGAGTGTAAGAGAGTTTAATAGTATAGGAATTTCCTTTTTGTTAGACAGGATAAACAGGATAAAAAATCCTGTAAATCCTGTCTAAAAAGTTTAGCCGAAGGCGATTAAGTTAACAGGAGGATATTTTGGCAAGATATATTAGGTCAGTATGCAGATTGTGCCGCAAAGAGAATCTTAAGCTGTTTTTAAAGGGTGATAGGTGTTATACGGACAAGTGTGCCTACGACAGGCGTAGTTATGCGCCGGGACAACACGGACAGCGTCGTGCCGGCAAGCTTTCAGATTACGCGATACAGCTCCGGGAAAAACAGAAGGTCAAGAGAATGTATGGTCTGCTGGAAAAACAATTCCACTCTTATTTTAAAGCGGCGGAGCGTCAAAAGGGAATTACAGGTACGAGTCTGTTGGTGCTTTTGGAACGCAGGATGGATAATGTTGTTTATCGGCTCGGTCTTGCTAATTCCCGTACACAGGCACGGTTATTAGTTCGGCACGGACACTTTACGGTCAACGGGAGAAAAGTAGATATCCCTTCTTATTTGGTAAAAGTTGGCGATGTGATTGAGGTAAAGGAGAAGAAACGTACAATCTCACTGTTTGCTGAAGCAATGGACGCTGTGGAGCGGAGGGGCATAACTAAATGGCTGGAACTTGACAAGGAAAATTTCAGAGGGAAGGTCAATGCCTTTCCGACGCGTGAAGATTTAACAATGCCTATTCAAGAACAGCTTATTGTAGAGCTTTATTCAAAATAGTTTTTAATCCTGATGGTTTCGTAAAAAGTCCCACGCCTTAGCGTGGTCACTCCCGCGTAGGCGGGAGTCCGGAACAGGCTGATCCCGCTTTCGCGGGTAATGACGAAAAAGGGGGCCTGGCGACTTTTTACGAAACCATCAATACTGATTTGGCAGATAAAGAAACGACCGGGGAGAAAATGATAATGGGATCGAAAGAATCAAAAGGATTAATGTCCATTAATTGGCGTGAGCTTATCAAGCCTAAAAGGGTCAACATAATTCCTGAAACGCACAAGAATTATTATGGAAAGTTTGTTTGTGAGCCGTTGGAAAGAGGGTTTGGCCTGACCATCGGCAATGCCCTGCGAAGAGTACTTTTGTCTTCACTGTACGGCGCTGCTGCGACATCAGTGAAGATTGATTCGGTGACACATGAATTCACAAGCATTCCCGGTGTGTTGGAAGATGTGGCAGATCTTTTGTTAAATATTAAAGAAGTCTGTTTCAAAATGGAAGATATGGGGCCGCGAACAGTGCGGATCAAGGCCTCGGGAGAGTGTGTTGTTAAAGCGTCTGACCTTATAACCGATGGAAGTGTGGTCGTGTTGAATCCTGAGCGCCACATTGCAACACTTTCCAAGGATGGCAAACTGGCTATGGACATTACTGTAAAGGTGGGGAAAGGGTATGTCCCATCGGAATTAAATAAAGAGGAAGACAGCCCCCTTGGGACCGTCCCGCTTGATGCTGTTTTTTCTCCCATAAAGAAGGTTAATTATATTGTTGGCAATGCTCGTGTGGGCCAGAAGACCGACTATGACAAGCTGAGCCTGGAAGTATGGACTGATGGAAGTGTCTTGCCGGAAGACTCTGTGGCATATGCCGCAAAGATATTAAAAGAACAGCTTACCCTTTTTATTAATTTTGATGAGGAAGTGGTAGTTGAAGAGGAACCCACGAAAGAAGAACCTGAGATCAATCAAAATCTGTTCAGAAGCGTGGATGAACTTGAGCTTTCGGTACGTTCGGCCAACTGTCTCAAGAATGCCGATATAAAATATATCAGTGACCTGGTTCAAAAAACAGAGGTCGAGATGCTAAAGACAAAAAATTTTGGGCGCAAGTCGTTGAACGAGATTAAAGAGATTTTAGCTGAAATGTCCCTCTCTTTAGGGATGAAATTGGAAGGTTTCCCACTGTCGCCCGACAACAATGAGAAAGAGAAGGGGAAAAATGAGACACCTCAAATCCGGATTAAAGCTGAATAGAACATCGAGTCATCGGACGGCGATGTTTAGAAATATGGTGACCTCATTATTGGAGCACGGTCACATCAGGACTACCGATACCAGAGCCAAGGAGGTCCGGCGTTGGGCTGACAAGATAATTACATTAGCAAAACGGGGAGATCTTCATGCCAGAAGACAGGCCCTTGCAGTGGTGAGAAACAAGAAGGTCGTCCACAAGCTTTTTGAAGAAGCACATAACCTCTATGGGAACAGAAACGGCGGATATACCAGGATAACAAAGACAGGGCGCCGGAGAGGAGATGCTGCTCCCATGTCTTTTGTGGAGTTGATTGCCGCAGAAGGTAAAACCGAGAAAGTCAACAATTAAAAATCCTCGAATTTTTTTTCATCATTATCCCATAGGTCATTATCCCACAGGTCATCATCCATCGGGATAATCTTTTCAGGTCGAATCTCCTTTTCAGGTCGAATCTTCTTTTCAGGTCGAATCTTCTTTTCAGATTTTGAAGCTATGCCTGGAGCTTCAATCTGTTTTTCATTTTCACTTTGCTCTGTTTTAAATATTGACATGGTAGCTGTGAGTTCTTCGGACTGTGCAGCGTTTTCCTGGGTTGTCCTGTCCATTTCCACTAATGATTTATTGACCTGCTCGATCCCTTGAGCCTGCTCTTGCGAAGCTGCTGCGATTTCTTTAACCAGCGCCGCCGCCTTTTTACTTCTCCCTGCCACATCTTCAAACGCTTCGTTTGCCCTGCTTACCAAACCACTGCTGTCCTTGATCTTGTTTACGGTGTCGTCGATCAGTTCCGATGTGCTCTTGGCGGATTCGGCTGCTCTCATGGCAAGGTTTCTGACCTCATCAGCCACTACCGCAAAACCTGCCCCTGCCTCTCCTGCACGGGCAGCTTCCACCGCTGCATTCAGGGCAAGGAGATTTGTCTGAAAGGCAATTTCATCGATTGTCTTGACGATCCTGGCTGTTTTATCACTTGCCTCTGAGAGTTCCTCCATTGCGCGAGTCAGGGAGTTCATTGATTCATTGGCCTGATGGATCTCCTGAGAGACTTCCGTCATTAACTTGTTTGCTTCCTGAGCATTGCTCGCATTCTGTTTGGTCATGGAGGCCATCTCTTCCATGGATCCGGAGGTCTCTTCTACCGCGGCCGCTTGTTCGCTGGCCCCGCTTCCTACTATAAAGGCCGCCTCTTGTGCATGTCCGATTGCATTGTTTAACTGTTCCATGAAGGAGTTGAACCAGCGTGCCAATTGCCCTATTTCGTCTTGTGTTGTTATCGGCATTCGACGTGTAAGGTCTCCTTTAGATTGTTTCAGGAGCCGCATAAATTGGTCGAGCGGCCGGCCTACGAATTTTTTTATCAGAAAATACATCGTAACTACGGATACGACAATAATTCCGAGTACGGTGAGGAAAGAATTCCTGAGCGATGTGCTTTGCGCATCCGCTATGGTTGCTGTTGCCTGCGTTTCCGCTTTTCTTAAAGCTTCCGTTGAAAATCTAAAATGGGTTATCCCTCCTATATCCCCTGTCTTCCAATCCATATGACAGCGGATACAGTCGCCTGTGATCTTTTGAGGCTGATAAATCTCCAGCGCTTCTTGTGTATGGAGGAGAAGCATCTCAGGGGAACCGAGTAGCCGGGTTTTAATATCCGGCGGAAGCTCCTTTTTTAGAAATGAAGGATCTGAGGAATGTGATACAACCCCCTCGCGGTCGTACAGAGAAAACTCGAGCAAGCCTTCCACTTCCCGTTGGGCTTCGAGGATTTTGGTGAATTTTTCCATTTCTCCTCTTTCAAGAGATCCGCCAACAGCCTGTTCTACTGCCCGGAATATATTTTTGGCGTTCTCTTCTTCCCTCTCCTTGAGGAGATTGATGTTTGATTCTGAAAGACCGGAAATTGACCCTGTAATGCCAAAGTACTGCATAAGCTGGGCCAGTGCAACAACGACAATCAGGCCCCCCACGAGCGAAACAATCAATTTGGTATGAAGCTTCTTATGATCAAATAATCTGGTATGAAGTTTCATATATTATCTTTCCTTTCCCTTATTCTGTTCCCCTTTTCTATAAAAAGGAAACGATGCCCTGGCCGCGAAATTTTCCGAGGCACATCCGATACACGGCGCTCCTGCATTGATGCAGCAATTGGTGCCGGAATTCCAATGGCGCAGGGTGCAATCAGCGTGGGTGACCGGTCCGAGGCAGCCCAGATTGAAAAGGCATCCTTCATCTGAAAAGGTCCCGGCAAAATTCTCCCTTTCATAATCTGCGAAACGGGGACATTGATCGTGAATCAGCCTGGAAAAAAACATCTTGGGGCGACCCTTGTCATCCAGAGACGGGATTCCAAATTTCAGTACGTGCACCAGAGTTCCCACCAGCCAGTCCGGATGGGCGGGGCAACCGGGCAGGGTGATCACCGGCGTTGAGACACCGTTGCTTTTTAGAAAATCAGGAAGACCCACGGCGCCGGTGGGGTTATTTTCCGCGGCAGGGATGCCGCCGAATGATGCGCATGTGCCTATAGCGATCACTGCTTTGGCGTTTCTTGAGGCCCGCAAGACCTGTTTTGTTAAATGTTCTTTCCCTACTATGCACGCTTCCGGCATTCCTGCCGGGATGCTCCCCTCAACGACCAGAAGGTATCCCCCCTCGTCTATACTCCGATTAATGACCTTCATGCTGACATCACCCGTAGAGGCGGACAGTGTGGAATGAAACAGCAAGGAGATATATCCTGTCAGTATCTGTGCCGGCCCGGGCTCTTCAGAATTTAATAGTGAGACCGAACAGCCGGAGCAACTTTGCCCTTGCAGCCATAAAACCGGGGCGGCGCCTGCGGAAAGTCGTCCCAGCGCTTCGGCAATTTGCGGAATGGCCGATGTCCCGAGTCCCATCAGCGCGGCCAGCTTTACACTCAGTTCCAGGAATTTTCTGCGAGTTATATCAGACATGTGAAAGCTCCTAATTTTTTGTCGTCAAAACAACACCAAATTGGCACAAGGGTTTTTGCAGGTGGACACAGTTACGGGTTACGAGTTGCGAGTTACGAGTTTTACTTCTCTTCTATCTATCAACCCGCAACCCGCAACTCGCAACCCGCAACCCGCAACCCGTTAATGAACCGCACAGGCAATGCACGGATCAAACGATCTCACCACCCGTGTTGCTTCTATCGGATTTTTACTGTTCGCGATCGGCGTTCTTGCGAGCGCCTGCTCCACGGCCCCCGGATTTCCATTGTCATCACGGGGAGAACAGTTCCATGTAGTCGGAACTACACATTGGTAGCGCTTTATTTTATGATCATCAATCTCAAGCCAGTGTCCCAATGCACCCCGCGGGGCTTCGGTCAATCCCACACCTCTTCCTGTTTTGGGAATGGTGAAGTCTTGAAACGTCGGTTCTCCCGGGACTAACTGTTCCACCCATTCAGCACACCGGTCTGCTACTACTTTACATTCAATAGCTCTTGCAGCGTGTCTCCCCAGCACAGAGAGCAGGTCTTTAGGTTTTCTCCCCAACTTGGCAAGAAGACCATTTACTAATTTTTTAACCGCTCGATTTTCGCCTTTAAGATAGGCGACCATGATGCGCGCCAACGGACCTACTTCCACGACGGTTCCGTTATAACGCGGCGCCTTAAGCCATGAATAGGCCCCATTTTTATGTGGCGCAGGCACTGTTTGACCTTGAACCGGGTGGAGACCGGATGATGACGAATAAAAGGAATACCTGACATCTTCCGTAATTCTTGCTGCGTCAAAGGATCTGAGCCTGCCTCCGACGACCACGCCGGAAGGGAGGAGTTTTTCTGAATTATTCGCGGATTCGGGGAACACCCCGTAGGCCAAAAAGTTGCCGCACCCCTTGCCTATCCGGAAATATTCAGGGAAGGCCGCTGCCACTTCCCCCACGTCCGTGAGGTACGATTTGTCGATAAAGGTCTGCAACTTGCTGATCATCGACGCATATGCGGCTATCTTGACGGCAGTCACCTTTTCGGTTACGCCACCGGGCACCAAGGTTGCGGCATGTGGGAGCTTCCCCCCAAAGACCGCTCCCGCCTTATGGGCAAGTGTCCGCATGTCCAGGGCGTCAAGATAGTGTTTGATAGCCAGGATATTCAAGCCCGTATTCTGGATATATTTACCGGAGTAACGTGGAAGGAACGGCGCCGCGGGATAGATGACATTCGATGATATCTGACCCTTTACCCATTTTTTCAGATCGCGCAGCACAGGGTCTCTTCCCTTGTATTTAGTAATTGCCGTGATATCCACAAAGTCAAGCGCGGCCAGGTGATAGAAATGTAAGATATGAGACTGTATATAGTTGGCGCCCAGGATAAGATTTCTTATCAGTCTTCCGTTTTTCGGAGGGGTTGCCCCGTAGGCCGCATCCTGGGCCAGGATAGACGCTGTACCATGGGATACCGGACACACACCGCATATCCTTTGCGTAATCTGCTGGGCATCCATGGGGTCCCGGCCTTTTAAGATTACCTCGAATCCTCGAAACATTTCACCGGAGCTGAATGCCTTGACGACTCGACTTGAATCTATCTTTATACGGATTGCAAGGTGGCCTTCGATCCTCGTGATCGGGTCAATGGTTACCGTCCTGGACATAAAATCACTCCTTGTCTTGTCTGGGTGGTATGAATTTTAATGAATTTTGTGTATATTGTGTTACGTATCGGATATGAAAAAAAAATATTAAGTTTTTGTGCGGATCGAGTCTGTGCTCAACGAACTCCTCGCTCAGAATTCACTGAACTCTTCCTCTTCCATCGGAATGATCTCCTCCGGGGAGACAAAGTCCTTCTTTTTTGCGGGCCTTTCCGCCCTGACAGCTTGTGCTCTACCAATCCGTGCACGTGCGGCAATCTCCGGACGCGGGCGGTCGATGCCCAAAACGGTCTTGTCTCTTGATGCGGCAAAGCTATCTTCTTCCTCCCCCGCGAGTGTTATCAGGTTTCTGACCATCTTTTGCATCTCTTTTGCCTGGGCGCCCATACTCTGTGAGGCGGAAGCCGACTCTTCGGCGCCTGCTGCATTTTGTTGGGTTACTTTGTCCATTTCCGCTACGGCCTTGCTTACCTGTTCGATCCCCTGTGCCTGCTCTCGGGAAGCCG